>CAJXVZ010000016.1 GCA_913062845.1 uncultured Psychroflexus sp. | reverse complement strand
CTGTAAAAAAAGGGCTCAAGGAATTATTGTATAATTAATTAGATTGATCATGTACAAAAATTTGATTAAACCAATATTTGACTTTTTTTTCAGTTTAACTTCTATCCTTATTCTCAGTCCAATATTTTTGGGTGTATTTATTGTATTGTTAATTACAAATAATGGAAAGCCTTTTTTCTTTCAACAAAGACCTGGTAAAAATGAACGTATTTTTAAGGTAATTAAATTTAAAACGATGACCGATAAAAAAGATAGTTTTGGAAATTTATTACCGGATAATGAAAGAATTACTAAGGCAGGGGCATTTATTCGTAAAACATCTCTGGATGAAATTCCACAATTAATAAATGTATTAAAAGGAGATATGAGTATTGTTGGACCAAGGCCTCTATTGGTCAGGTACTTAGACCTTTATTCAGATTTTCAAAAACGTAGACATGAAGTTAAACCTGGTATAACCGGCTGGGCTCAAATCAATGGCAGAAATTCACTTTCATGGGATGAAAAATTTAATTTGGATATTTATTATGTCGATAATTTATCTCTTCTGCTCGATTTTAAAATTATATTCAGATCCTTCAACAAGGTTTTCAAAAGTGAAGGAATAAATCAAACGGATAAAAGACCAATGCAACCATTTAAAGGAAATTAAATGTCAAAAGAACTCATTATAATAGGAGCAGGAAGTGTAGGGGGACATATTGTATCCAATCTAAATTTATATTTTACAAAAAGAATACATCCTATTTTCTTGGATGATGACCAAGAAAAACATAATAAAAAGTTCTGCGGAGTGGATATTCTTGGGGGTATTTCAGAAGTAGAAAAATTCGATTTGAATTGCCCTGTTATCATAGGCATTTCATTCCCTTCAATCAAGATTAAAATATATAATTATTTAAAGAAACTAGGATTTGATAACTTTCCAACTCTTGTGTCAAGAAGTACCTGGATTTCTAATGAAGTAGAAATTGGTAGAGGAAGTATAGTATATCCAGGATGTACTGTGAATTATAATACAAACATTGGAAAATTTGTCATAATGAACATGAATTGTGCCATTGGCCATGATTGTGTTATAAGTGATTACGCTAGTCTTTCTCCGGGTGTAAATCTTGGTGGTTACACTAAAATCGGCAGGCAAAGTGAGATAGGCATTGGTGCCTCTACTTTGCAATTCATTAATATTGGAAATGAATCTGTAGTCGGTGGTAATTGTGTTGTTGTCAGAGATGTTAAAAGCGGTGTTATCGTTAAAGGCGTGCCTGGTAGATAATTAAAATGTTTAATTACATGGATAAATACATCATGCTAATAAATTGCAGGGATAGTAGTAACATAATAGCAAAAGTTACTAATTTTATTTCTGATAAAACAGGAAACATTACGTATCTTGATCAACATGTAGATGAATCACAAAATGTTTTTTTTATGAGACTGGAATTTGAAATTGAGAATGAAGATTTTTCTCTTTCTCAATTCAAATCAGACTTTAGTTCAGAATTATCCGTAAAGTTTAAAATGAATTGGAGTTTATATCACAGTAAAGAAAAATTAAAAATGGCCATCTTTGTTTCAAAATATGACCACTGCATGTATGACCTTTTAGGCAGATACAGATCAAACGAACTTAATGTAGAAATTCCTTTTATAGTAAGTAATCATGCTGATTTAAAAGGAATAGCCGAAAATTTTGAGATACCATTTTATCATATACCTGTTTCCAAAGATAATAAAATACAAGCTGAGGAAGAACAGCTAAAGTTGTTACATAAATATCATATAAATTTTATTGTACTTGCAAGGTATATGCAAATAGTAACACCAAAACTCATTAATCATTACAAGTATAATATTATTAACATCCATCATTCGTTTTTACCGGCATTTATTGGGGCAAAGCCTTATCATTCAGCATTTAAAAGAGGCGTTAAAATAATTGGTGCCACTAGTCATTATGTGACCGAAGAGCTTGATGCAGGGCCAATCATTTATCAGGATGTGGCTCACGTGTCTCATACTTATAGTATAAACGATTTAATTTTAAAAGGAAAGGATATAGAAAAAATAGTACTTTCAAATGCTGTAAAACTTCACGCTAAGCGAAAGGTTATGGTCTATAATAATAAAACGGTTATTTTTTCTTAAGCCATAAACTGCTGTTGTAGATGAGTATAACAAAGACTCAGCAAATTATAAAAAGACTTTTAGATTTATGTCTTTCTTTTTTTGGTATAACAATTTTTTTTTTGGTTTTAATAATTCTTTTTGTTTTATGCACTATCGATACAAAATCTTTAGGTATTATATCCCAAACAAGAATAGGTCGTTTTGGTAAAACTTTCAGGTTGTTTAAATTTAAAACCATGCGCGACACCACGCAGCCTCAAAATTATATTACTACCATCAACGATCCCAGAATTACGAAATTTGGTCGTTTTTTGAGACAAACTAAACTTGATGAACTCCCTCAGCTATTTAATGTTTTGATTGGGGACATGAGTTTTGTAGGACCACGTCCGGATGTTCCCGGTTACGCAGACGAGCTAAGAGGAGAAGATAGGATCATACTTTCTTTAAGACCCGGGATAACCGGTCCGGCTTCCTTAATATTCAAAAATGAAGAAGAGTTATTGGCAAAACAGGCTAATCCTAAACAGTATAATGATCAAATCATATGGCCAAAAAAAGTTGAAATCAATAAAGCTTATATTAAAGATTATTCTTTAAAAAAAGACATTAAATTTATATTAAAAACCTTATTTTAAATAATACATTTGTAAATCGATTTATTATAATATGAAAAATCATAAAATAGCAATTATAGGCTTAGGCTATGTTGGTCTTCCACTGGCCAGATTATTTGCTACAAAATATCCTGTAGTTGGGTTCGATATCAACCAAAAAAGAGTAAAACAATTAAATGAAGGACACGATGATACTCTCGAGGTCGAAGACGAGGTTCTCCAGTCTGTGCTCTTAACTGAAAATCCGATAGATACAAATAAAGATTTTGGCCTGTTTTGTACATATGAGATTAATGATATAGAAGATTGTAATATCTTTATAGTAACAGTTCCAACTCCTGTTGACAAAAATAACAGACCTATCCTGACGCCTCTTATAAAAGCTTCAGAAACTGTTGGGAAAGTGCTTAAGAAAGATGATATAGTTATTTATGAAAGTACCGTTTATCCAGGCGCAACAGAAGATGAGTGTGTGCCGGTATTGGAACGTATTTCAGGAATGAATTTCAATACAGATTTCTACGTAGGTTACTCACCTGAGCGGATAAATCCAGGCGATAAGTTGCATACTGTAGAAAAAATATTAAAGGTAACTTCAGGTTCAACACCTGAAACTGGAAAGCTTGTAGATAAGCTCTATGCAGAAGTTATTACTGCCGGTACTCATCTTGCTCCTTCAATAAAAGTTGCTGAAGCTGCAAAAGTTATTGAAAACTCACAGCGAGACATCAACATTGCTTTTGTTAATGAGTTGGCTAAGATTTTTAATTTAATGGGAATTGATACACAGGCTGTGTTGGAGGCAGCAGGAACCAAATGGAATTTTTTGCCTTTTAAACCAGGACTGGTAGGAGGGCATTGTATAGGCGTAGACCCCTATTATCTGGCACAGAAAGCTCAGGAAGTAGGTTATCATCCGGAAATAATCCTGGCCGGTAGAAGACTCAATGATTCTATGGGGGAATATGTAGCAAGTCAGGTGGTTAAACTCATGCTTAAACATGACCTGAAAATCAAAAATGCCAATGTTTTAGTTTTGGGAATTACCTTTAAGGAGAATTGCCCTGATGTGAGAAACACCAAAGCAGTCGATGTGGTCAGACAATTGATGTCTTACGAAACAAATGTTGATATTTATGATCCGTGGGCAAGTCCTGATGAAGTAGAACATGAATATGGTATAAAATCCTTTAAAGAAACACCTTCAAAAAAATATGAAGCCGTAGTACTCTGCGTAGCCCATAAAGAATTTTTAGATTTAGATTTAGATGAACTAAAAACTGAAAGCGCAGTAGTTTATGATGTCAAAGGTATACTAGGCGATAAATGTGACGCGAAACTCTAAGCTGCGAAATATTGACAAGAAGGTGAACTTTATGTCAAAGGTTTAAATCAAAACGACAATGGAAACACAAATGAAATTATTGAAAAATAAAACTGTATTAGTTACCGGAGCCGCTGGGTTCAACCCATGAAATAATGACAAATGGATGGATTTTATTAAACTTATGTGCTTCTAAATCTTAAAGATGGGAAAAAATATACCGGATTTACTAAAAATTTGTCATTAAGATTTGAGGCTCATCAATCTGGAAAAGTTCAATCCACAAAACATAGAAGACCATTTAAACTAATATATTATGAGGCGTGTTTAACGCAAAGGGATGCAACTAAAAGAGAGAAATATTTAAAAACCCATTATGTGAAAATGTTTCTAAAAAATCGCCTCAAATCTTATTTTACAGATTTAAATAAAAATAACAATGATAGCACAAATTAATTTACTTAAAGATAAAACTGTATTAGTTACAGGAGCTGCGGGATTTATAGGGTCTAACCTTTGTGAGTATCTGGTTTCTAACGAAGTTAAGGTTGTTGCTTTGGATAATTTTGCCACGGGGCATTATCACAATATCCGACATTTATTGGATAATCAATATTTCAACTTTATAGAAGGTGATATAAGAGATTTAGAGACCTGTCAAAAAGCATGTAAGGGTGTTGATTTTGTTTTGCACCAAGCTGCTCTGGGTTCTGTACCTCGTTCTATTGAAGACCCAATCACCACCAATCAGGCTAATATTGATGGTTTTTTGAATATGCTTGTTGCTTCAAGGGATCAGGGCGTTAAACGTTTTGTCTATGCGGCAAGTTCTTCTACTTATGGTGATTCCAAATCTTTGCCTAAAGTTGAGGATGTTATAGGCAATCCGCTTTCACCCTATGCTATCACTAAATATGTCAATGAATTATACGCTAAAAATTTTAAATTGACATATGATTTGGATACTGTTGGTTTAAGGTATTTTAATGTTTTTGGAAGAAAACAGGATCCCAAAGGTGCTTATGCTGCGGTAATCCCTAAATTTGTTATTCAGTTGATGAAACACGAAAGTCCAACCATAAACGGAGATGGCACCTATTCGCGTGATTTTACTTACATAGATAATGTCATTCAAATGAATGTTCTGGCCATAACAACAGATAACGAAAATGCCCTCAATCAGGTATATAATACAGCAGTTGGAGACAGAACCACTATAAAGGATATGGCAGAATTGCTTAAAGAATACCTTTCTGCTTATGACTCTAAAATCGCAGACATCGAAATTAAACACGGTCCAAATCGTAAAGGTGATGTGCCGCATTCTTTAGCTTCAATAGCTAAAGCCAAAGATCTTTTAGGCTACAAGCCAACACATGAGTTTGAAGCAGGTTTAAAAGAAGCTGTGGACTGGTATTGGGAAAATCTAGATGTGAAATAAATATCTATGCTATTCCCATACCATTGGGAGTTTTAGCATCAGGATTAACAAAAACCAATTTTCCGCCTTTATCTTCCGTCATTAAAATCATACCCTCACTTAGTGTTCCTCTTAATTTAATTGGTTTTAAATTAATGATGACACTAACTTGCTTTCCAAGGATCTCTTCAGCTGTGTAGTGTTCAGCGATTCCGGAGACGATCGTTCTTGTTTCCAATCCAATATCTACTTTTAACACCAATAGCTTTTTGGCCTTTGGCATTTTTTCAGCCTGAACAACTGTACCTGTTCTGATGTCGAGCTTGCTAAAATCTTCAAAGCCGATCTCTTCTTTTTGAGGTTCTAATTGGGCATTTTCCGCTTCATTTTCTTTTTTATTCGCTTTTAATTTATCCAATTGTTTTTCAATTTGTTGATCTTCAATTTTTGAAAATAATAATTCTGTTTTATTCAGATTATGGTTTGTTGGTAATAGAACATCAAAATTTGATATATTACTCCAGTTCAAATCTATAGCCAGTGTTTCAAAATTTAGTATTTGCTTCAGCTTTTTTGAAGTGTAAGGTAAAAACGGTTCACTTAATACCGCCAGAGCTGTTGAAATTTGTAAAGCGACAAACAGGATTGTTTTTGTTCTTTCCGGATTTGTTTTAAACTGCTTCCATGGCTCTTCGTCAGCCAGGTATTTATTACCTAATCTGGCTAATTCCATCAGTCTTTGTTGTGCTTCCCTGAATCTGTAGCGCTCTATAGATTCTCCTATTCGTTCTGGAAATAACTTGATCTCTTCTAAAACTTTTTCATCAATTTCTTCGTAATTCCCGGCTTCCGGAATTCTGCCATCATAATATTTATGCGTTAATACGCTTACCCTGTTGATGAAATTTCCGTAAATAGCTACTAGTTCATTGTTGTTTCTTGCCTGAAAATCACTCCAGGTAAAGTCATTATCCTTAGTTTCAGGGGCATTTGCGGTTAAAACATACCTCAAAACATCCTGTTGATCGGGGAATTCTTCAAGGTATTCATGTAGCCATACTGCCCAGTTTTTTGAAGTTGACAGTTTTTGTCCTTCAAGATTCAGGAATTCATTTGCAGGGACATTATCCGGTAAAATGAAGCTCCCTTCTGCCTTAAGCATTGATGGGAAAATGATACAGTGAAATACAATATTATCTTTTCCGATGAAATGCAACAATTTGGTGTCATTCTTTTTCCAATAATCTTCCCAGTTTTTGTCGTTTTTTTCAGCCCACTCTTTGGTTGCTGAAATGTATCCAATAGGCGCATCGAACCATACATAAAGTACTTTGCCTTCTGCGCCATCCACAGGAACAGGAATTCCCCAGTCCAGATCTCTGGTAACGGCCCTTGGTCTTAAGCCTTCGTCTATCCAGGATTTGCATTGACCGTATACATTGGATTTCCAGTCTTCTTTATGTTCTTTTAATATCCATTCTCGTAAAAAATCATCATACTGGTCAAGTGGTAAGAACCAGTGTTTTGTGGTTTTTAAACTTGGTGTATTACCCGTAATGGCAGATTTAGGATTGATGAGATCTGTTGCATTTAAAGAGGTTCCGCATTTTTCGCATTGATCACCATAAGCTTCCTCATGGCCGCATTTAGGACAGGTGCCTGTAACAAAACGATCCGCCAAAAACTGATTGGCTTCTTCATCAAATAATTGTTCCGTGGTTTGTTCTACAAACTTGTTGTTTTCATTCAGTTTTCTAAAAAAATCAGAAGCCGTTTGGTGATGTATTTCTGAAGTTGTTCTGCCGTAATAATCTAAATCTATTCCGAACTCATCAAAAGAGGTTTTTATCATCTCGTGATATTTATCGACAATATCCTGTGGCGTTACGCCTTCTTTTTTTGCCTTTATGGTTATGGGAACACCATGTTCATCACTACCGCAGACAAAAAGAACATCCTTATTTTGCAATCTTAGATATCTGGCATAAATATCCGCAGGAACGTAAACTCCGGCAAGATGGCCTATATGTATAGGACCATTAGTATAAGGTAGTGCTGCTGTAATTGTGTAACGTTTTGGGTCTTTCATCTGGCTCATTTTATAATGCAAAATTACATAAACTATAAAGTATGGCATTATTTTTTTAGTTGTAATCAACTAATCCATTTTATTCGTAAAATTGTAAAAAAATAAACATGATGAATCGAATTTTATTACTATTTGTAGTGCTGAGCACTTCTCTTTTAAGTGGATGTTCTAACGATGACGACAATAATGCATCTGAATCTAATAATAATTTCCTGAAAATCGGAAATTCAGAATATGAGCTTAAAGCCGGAAGCGTAGAAAATTACGGGGAATATCAGGCTGGGATTTATAATTTTGATATTGTTCTCATTAGTACAGCGGTCAACCTGGTTAATGGAGAATTTGTGCCAGAGGATCAGGTTTTTAGTGGCATTTATTTTGAGCTGTTTACAAGTGATCAAGGAGATTTAGCTGTTGGTACATATACTCAGGTGCCTTTTGAAGATATTGATGCTCAGACATTCGAATATTCAGAGGTAATACAAGACGCAGAAATTGATAATGAAGATGAAACAGGAATCTTTTCAGAACTTGTGCAAGGTTCAATTGATGTCATTAAAAACGGTCCTGAATATGAATTTGAATTTAGTGGTGTAGATGATCTTGGAAGAAGTATAAGTGGTTACTATAAAGGAACGCTTGTGTCTATAGATTAAAATAATTAAAGTCCATTATTATGTCTTATGGAATTTACTGATATTGGAATCACCTTATTTTCTCAAGGTTTGCGATTATTGAAATAAGTTAAAGCCAAAAAACAAGATTATCAAAGATCTTGAATAGTTTTGATTCTTTAAATAAGGCTAGAAAAATGGCGTATAAGTTAATTGAAGATAGTGTTTTTTTAATCCTTAAGTAAATTATTATAATTATCGCTGTTTTTAGTTTTAGCGAAAAAAAAGGGACATGTGATATGTCCCTACTTCATTAATTATATGTTCTTAAAATTTCTTAAGCCTGAAATGGCTCTATTGAAACATAAGATTTATCGCCTTTAGATTTATGAAATCTAACTATGCCATCAACCTTTGCGTGTAAAGTATGATCTTTTCCGGCATATACATTTTCTCCTGGTCTATGAGCTGTACCTCTTTGTCTGACAATAATGTTACCGGCAACTGCAGGTTGACCACCAAATATTTTTACACCGAGTCGTTTTGATTCTGACTCTCTTCCGTTTTTCGAACTTCCAACACCTTTCTTATGTGCCATAATTTTAAGATTTAAAGTTTTCTATTGCTTCAATTAATTCTGCTTTCTTTAAGCTTGAGTAGCCTTCAAGTCCTTTTTCTTTAGCTAAACTTTTGAGTTCCGCAACAGTCATATTAGATAAATTCAATTCTTCTCTGGCTTCAGACTTTACTTCCTCTTTTTTAGGTTCAGCTTTTTTTACTTCCTTCTTTTCAGCTTTTTTAGCTCCGGATGCAACAATGTTTTCAATCTGAATTTCAGTCAAATATTGTCTGTGTCCGTTTTTCTTTTTGTAACCTTTACGTCTTTTCTTTTTAAAGACAATTACTTTATCACCTTTAAGATGACGTAAAATTTTAGCACTCACTTGAGCACCGTCTATAGCCGGGGCGCCAACTTCTACTTTGCCATCATTATCCAGAAGAAGAACATTGTCAAAATTTACATTTGTTCCTTCTTCTTCAGATAAACGATGTACAAATACTTTTTGGTCTTTTGCAACTTTAAATTGCTGCCCTGCTATCTCTACAATTGCATACATAGCTTTTAATTTTTATACATAATTTTTAAGGATTGCAAATGTAGAACTTATTTTTTATATAAACAAGTTTATGTTTTGGGGTTTTTGTACAGTTGCATAACTGTTAATGAAAGCACTACAGCCGTAGCAAACCCCATTAGCGCAACAACAAATATAAAGGTGCCAACACCGACATCAAAATTATTATCCCAGCTTGTGAGCAGAGCGTGAATAAAATTAGGATTCAGTTCGGTGACATATATGGCCATGAAAATTGAAAATAAAATTGTTGCTATAAATCCTGCTATGATACCACAACTAAAACCTGTTGAGTAAGTATATTTTGGACCATATTCTAAACGCCTGTACCTTATTGCTTCAAAAATGCCAAATCCTGTGATAACACCATTAAATAAACTGTAAAACGGATTAATATGTAAGTTAAATAAGGATAACAGCAAAAAGTAACCAATTAAAGATCCACTAATAGCAACACCAAATCTTACTGGAAGTATAAATTTACTCATGATTTTTTATTTTCCAAAATAGTAATAATGTTAAAAAGCAAAGGGTATTTTTCAATAAATTAACCAAATTGGTTCAAAATCCACGCTCTTTTTGCAACTTTTCATAAGCTTCCTGAACCTGGTTAAATTTTTCTCTGGCCCCTTTTTGATAGGCTTCATCCATATTAACAAGTTTGTCCGGATGATATTTCTTTACCATTTTCCTGTAAGCTTTTTTAATTTCATCAATACTGGCATTTTTATCGATTTCCAGGATTTTGTAAGCACTATCTGCCGACTTTATAAACATGGCTTTTATGCTCTGGAAATCGTAAGAACTTATGTTGAAGTATCCCGATATTTCCTGAAGCTTTCTAACTTCTTTCTCTGAAACATGACCATCGGCCTGTGCGATATTAAATAAAAAATGAATGACCTGTAGCCTAACCTCATACTGCAATCGGGGTTTAAGGAATGTACAAATCTTGAAGGCCGAAATCTCTCTCTTTTTTATGACTTCATTAAAGGTCTTGAAAGTGGCGTTTGCTCTTTCCTTTCCATACGCCTGAACGAAGTAGTGTCGTACGTAATCTAGTTCTCTTTGGCTTACGTTGCCATCTGCTTTGATTACAAGACTTGCCAGAGATAGTAGATTTAGCTCAAAGTCGCCTGGTGATACAGTTTGAGATCTGGTAAAAGTACCAGTAAACGAACGCTGATTGCGCTTTGGCATAAGCACTAAATCGAGTAAACTGCCCAGAAGATAACCTGCAAGTGCACCGATAAAGCCTCTTGCCATAAACCCTATAAACGCTCCGACCCATTTTAACATAAAAACAAACTAAAGTTGCAAATATAGAGTCCTCTTTAAATTAGACTAAAATTTTAGCTGAATATTACGATTTTGATTTGTGGAAATCAGTAATGATACCTTATGCCATTGCTACAAGAATCAAAAAAATCAATTACTTTTGAAAAATGTCTGAGATAAAAATTATAGAATGCCCGAGGGATGCCATGCAAGGCATAAAACCATTTATTTCTACAAAATCTAAGGTGAAGTATATACAGAGTTTGCTGTCTTGCGGTTTTGATACTATAGATTTCGGAAGCTTTGTATCTCCAAAAGCCATTCCGCAGATGAAAGATACTGCTGAAGTTTTAAAAGCTCTTGATCTGTCCGAAACTTCATCAAAACTTCTAGCTATCGTTGCCAACCTTCGAGGTGCTGAGAATGCTGTAAAATTTGAAGAAATTGATTATTTAGGATACCCATTCTCAATTTCAGAAAATTTTCAAATGAGAAACACACATAAAACGATCTCTCAATCTATTGAGGTATTGAAAGGCATTCTGGATTTAGCACATCATAAAGACAAAGCTGTTGTGGCTTATTTGTCAATGGGATTTGGTAATCCGTACGGTGATCCTTGGGGTCCTGAAATAGTAGCTGAATGGACAGAAAAGCTTGCCCGAATGGGCGTGAAAATACTATCACTTTCTGATACTGTCGGGACTTCAACCGGTGAAGTTATTCGAGATTTATTTTCAGCACTTATTCCTGAATATCCGGATATAGAATTTGGAGCACATCTACACACGACACCACAAGGCTGGCATGAAAAAGTAGATGAAGCCTATAAAGCAGGATGCAGACGTTTTGATGGTGCGATTGAAGGTTTTGGCGGATGCCCAATGGCCAAAGATGAACTTACCGGAAATATGCCTACAGAAAAACTCCTCTCTTATTTTAATACACAGCATGCTTCACACGGCGTTAAGATGACCCGTTTTGAAACTGCCTATAACAAAGCGCTAGAATTGTTTCATAATATTTGATTACAATAGGCCTTAATATTCTCACATTAATAAATTGTTAATATTTTAACAATATAGATGCTTTGTCAAATCTTGTCTTAACATTGAAAGTGCTGCTATCCTTAAGTTCAAAACTTATCAAGTAAATTAAACTTTAACAATTTCATTAATAATTAAAAATTTTATCGTTTTGTGAAATATATCTTAATAATAAGTTAAATAAAAAAAACCTTGACTTAGTTTTTTTTGTGGCTACTATAAACAAACACACTAAAACAATGTCGAAAAAATTATTATTTAGCTTACTTGTTTCCTTTTTTGTGATGAGTTCTTTTTCACAAGAAGGAAACGTTAGAGGGGTAATTACCGATGAGGAAGGTTTATTCATCCCTTACGCAACAGTATCTCTTAAAGAAACAAATAAAGGAGTTGTTTCAAATTCTGAAGGAACATTCTTAATTATAGATGTCCCAGTTGGAAGTTACACGCTTACAGTTCAATATCTAGGTTACAAAAACCAAGAATTAAAAGTTGAAGTTCAGGGAGGAAAAACAACTCGTGTAGAAGTTGTGCTTTCAGCAAATACTGAACAATTAGATGCTGTACTCTTAACCGGTTTTTTGGGTGGGCAGGCCCGAGCTTTAAACACACAGAAAAACAAACTTAATATCACCAACATTGTTTCTACAGACCAGATTGGTAAGTTTCCTGATGCCAACATTGGTGATGCAATGAAGCGTATTCCTGGAATCACCATGCAGGTAGATCAGGGTGAAGCCAGAGATATCATTATCAGAGGCTTGGCTCCACAGTTAAACTCAGTAACGTTGAATGGTTCAAGAATCCCATCAGCAGAAGGTGATAATCGTAATATTCAAATGGACCTTATTCCTGCAGATATGATTCAGCAAATTGAAGTAAATAAAGCCGTAACTCCTGATATGGATGCAGATGCTATTGGTGGTTCTGTAAATTTAATAACACGTTCAGCTCCAGAAGGTTTTAGATTATCTGCAACAGCAGGTTCTGGTGTAAATTTTATTACCAACAAAAGAATTTTGAACGGGACATTACTGTACGGAGATAGAACTAAAGATGGAAAATTTGGTTGGATGTTTGCAGGTTCAGTAAATGACAATGATTTTGGCTCTGATAATATAGAATTTGAATGGGCAAACGAAGCCGAAGATCCTATTTCTGGTGAAGATGTAGATGTAGACCCTTACGTTGCAGAACATGATATAAGAACTTATATTGTTCAACGTGTAAGAAGAAGTTTCTCTGCAAATTTTGATTATAGATTTGACGAAAACAACACAGTTTATGTAAAAACAATGTATAACTGGAGAGACGATAGAGAAAACAGATATAGAGTACGATATAGATCGATAGAACCTACAACCATAGTTAATGGCGTAGGATCTGATTTTCAGGGAGAAATTAGAAGACAAACCAAAGGTGGTATTGATAACAACCGTAGCCAGAACACAAGGCTTGAAGATCAAAGAATGCAGAATTATACATTGGGTGGAGATCACCTTTTTGGAAAAGTAAAATTTGATTGGTTAGCATCTTATGCAAGTGCTTCAGAGGAACGTCTTAATGAGAGATACATATCTTACGAACTTGAGGAAACTGCAGATGGTGATCCAATTCCTTTTAATGTAGACCTTTCGGACCCAAGATTTCCAACAGTTGTCCCAAGAAACTCAAGTGATGCTGCTTTAGCAAATTATTCATTAAGAGAAATCACAGAAGAAAATCAATTTACCGAAGAAGAAGATTTTAACTTTTTTGCTAATGTTCAAATGCCATCAGATTTCTTTGGAAAAGGTGATGGATTTATAAAAGCTGGAGTAAGAGCAAGGTTAAAAACCAAAATAAGAGACAATGACTTTTTTGAATTTGAACCTTTATCAGGCAACTTTGATTTTGATGCTGTACCACTTACAAACCAAACTGATTCTAATTATTTAGCAGGGAGTCAATACATAGCAGGAGATTACGTAGATCCTCGCTTTTTAGGAAGACTTGATTTATTCAATTCTGAATTGTTTGAGTCTGAAGCACTACCAGAAGAATTTTTATCTCAAAATTTTGACATTAAAGAAGATGTATTTGCTGGTTACTTAATGGCTAATCAAAAGTTATCTGATAAACTTTCAGTTTTAGCTGGTGTGAGGATTGAAAATACAAGTATAGAAACAGAAGGAAATATTGTAAACTTTGATGAAGAAGGAGATTTTGATTCTTCGAGTGTGATAAGAGAAACAAGTTCTTATACAAACATTCTTCCAAGTGTTCATTTTAAGTATGACATTACTCCAAAAACGGTTTTGAGGTTAGCTTGGACAAATACCTTGGCAAGACCAGACTACGAAGATTTAGTGCCTTTCAGAAATATAATTAACGAAGACGAAGAAATAGAACTAGGAAACCCTGATTTGGAAGCAACAACTTCAATGAATTTTGATTTAATGGCTGAACACTATTTGGATAAAGTTGGTATTATTTCTGGGGGTGTTTTTTATAAAGATATCCAAAATTTTATTTATGTAGCACAAAATATTTCTACAAGTGATGATACATTTGGTCCAGGCACTACAGGATACAACGTCTTTCAGCCATTAAATGGAGATAATGCAGATGTGTTAGGTTTTGAAGTAGCTTTCCAAAGACAATTAGATTTCTTACCGGGATTTGCTAAGAATTTCAATGTTTATTTAAATTATACATTCTTAGATTCTTCAACAGATGGTGTAGAGGACCAGGCTGGAAATATTAGAACAGACGATTTAGGGTTACCAGGTACAGCACCAAATATGTTCAATGCCTCATTAGCTTACAATGATAAAAAATTAAATGTTCGTCTTTCTGCAAATTATTCTGATGCATATGTTGACGAAATCGGTGGTAATGCATTTACAGACCGTTTTTATGACGAGCAATTTTTCTTAGATTTTAATGTTAACTATGCTATTAATAATAATTTGAGAGTGTATTTTGATTTAATGAACATTACAGATCAACCTTTAAGATTTTTTCAAGGTACAGCAAACAGAACTATGCAAGCAGAATATTATGGAAGACGTATAACTTTAGGACTTAAATATGACTTATTTAAAAGAAAATAGATTAATAGTTTTAGCTCTTATTGTCGCTTTTACAGTCTCTTGTAAAGAACAATTATCTGTAATAGAGCCAGCTCTTATTACAGAGAAAACGCCGCACGATACCGACGATCCAGCAATTTGGATAAATAAAGAAAATCCAGCTGAAAGCATTGTTTTTGGAACCGATAAAGATGAAACCAACGGCGGTGTGTATGCATTCGATTTGGACGGAAATATTATTGAAAATAAATCAATAACAGGAATCAGCTATCCTAATAATGTGGATGTTTCCTATAATTTTAAAGTCAACGATTCAACATTTGTAGATCTTCTAGTTTTTTCTGAAAGAGAAAAAAATCAAATGCGAGTGTTTAGCATTCCAGAAATGACAATGCTAGATAATGGTGGATTTTCAGTTTTTTCTGAGGAAGAAGACATCAATAACAGACGACCTATGGGTATTGCGACTTATGTTGACAGAAATAATAATGAAACTTTTATCATCGTAAGCAGAAAAGAAGGGCCAGAGGAGAATTATTTACATCAATATAAACTAGTTGTAGATAGTTTAGGAAATTTTGACGCAGAATTGGTCAGAAAATTTGGGGCTTTTAGCGGCGTAAAAGAGATAGAAGCCATAGCTGTAGATCAAGAAGCTGGATATATTTATTATTCAGATGAAGACCATTGCATTAGAAAATACCATGCAAACCCTGAAGATGGCAGCGAAGAGATATCCTGTTTTGGTAATGCATATTTCGATAGAGATATTGAAGGCATCGCTATTGCAAAAAATGAAGACGGCAGCGGTTATTTGATTGTATCTAATCAACAAGACCATAGTTTTGTGATTTTTGATAGGCAAACCAACAAATATGTAAAAACTTTAAATTTAGGAACTTTAGAAACTGATGGTTGCGAGGCTACTACAGAAAATTTAGGAACTAAATTTCCAAATGGTTTGTTTGTGTCTATGAATGACGATAAAACTTTTCATTTTCATGATTTTGCTGAAATCAAAAGAGCTATAGAGCAAAACACTGAAAAATAAACCAATTGAATTTTATAAAAGCCACTTTATTTTAAATGAAGTGGCTTTTTTTGTAAATAAAATTATTACTTACACAGATAAAAAATTTGAGTTAGAATGTTGAAATCAGAATGCCAATCTTATAAAAATATGAAGTTACTTTTATCATATTTAATTTTCTTTATATTCACTTATACCAGTTTTTGTCAGATTGATTTCGACACAAATGTTGAAGAAGTAAATAAGGAAGAATTGCTTCTTAAACAATACAAGAATGATAGTTTGGCAAATGCTCTTGTTTTATTCGAAAAGGCTAATTTGTATATAGATGAAGAAAATGAATATAAATTTAGAACAGATTATTTTTTTCGAATTAAGCTATTTAATAAAGATGCTTTTTCCAGATCAGATATCGTAATTCCGACATACAAAGAGGAGGAAGTGTTAGATATTCAAGCAACTACATATAATTTAGTTAATGATGAAATCGTAAAAACAAAACTTGAAGAAAAAGACATATTTGTAATAGAAAGAGACGAATTTTGGACAGAAACTAAATTTACATTTCCAAACGTAAGTGAAGGAGCGATTATAGAATATTCTTACAGTATAATTAGCCCATATTCTCAACTTGATGATTGGTATTTTCAATCAGATATTCCAAAGATAAAGAGCGAATTCAATGCTTCAATTTTAGGTAACTTTGATTATAACTTTAGATTATTTGGATATCATCCACTCAGCAAAAATTTTCAATCTGTAAAAAAGAATTGCATGTATATTCCAAATTTTGGATCTGGTGGATGTGCTTTGTATTCTCTCAGCATGGATTTAATTCCTGCATTTGTTGAAGAAAAACACATGACTAGTAAAGATAATTATAGGTCTAGACTTGTCTGGGACTTAAAATCCTTTACCAATCTTTATAATAGAGCCAATAAATACACAAACACTTGGGCAGATGCAGATGAAACTTTAAAGAAACGTTTTCTAGACAATCAAATTGATAAGGAAAGATATTTTAAAAGAAAACTACCTGAAAATATTTTATCAATTAAAAACAAGCTAACTAAGGCCAAAGCAATATATAAATACATTCAAAAATCGCTATTTTGGGATAAAACTAATAGAAGCCTCAGAGAAATAGATATAAAAAATGTTTTTAAAGAAAAAAATGGAAGCGCAGATGCTCTCAACTTAATTTTATATAATTCTCTTAAAGCATCTGGCTTAGAAACTAATATTGTTGTCTTATCAACTAGAGAAAATGGTTTGATCACAAAAGTTTACCCTAACGTAAAGGATTTTAACTACTTAGTTGTTAAATTAAATATTGATGATAAAACTTATTTGCTTGACGTGACAGAAAAGACCTTGCCATTTGGTCAACTCCCTTTCAGGTGTCTTAATGGAGAAGGTAGAGTTCTAGACATTGCAGAAGAGAGTTATTGGATAGATGTTTCTTCAGGTTTACCATCTTTTGAGCACATTAAATTAGACTTAACACTTGAAGACGATTTTAAATTAAAAGGAGATCTTACCATAATAAGTGATGGTTACTTTTCATCAGATGTGAGAGATATACTGAAAAATAATCCCTTTGAACAATACCAAAATAATTTTCAAAACTTGTTTCCTAATCTAAGCTTAAAAAATTTTAGCTTAAAAAATCAACATGAATTAGAAGAGAAATTGATTCAAAATTTTGAAGTTACATTCAATAGTGAAATTGACAATCGGATGCTATATTCCCCATTTGTCTTAAAAAACATTGTTGAAAATCCTTTTACTTTAAAAGAGAGGAAATACCCAGTCAATTTTGGTTATCCTAGAACCTATGCTTATTCTGTAAGTATCAAATTACCTAATAAATATAAAGTCAATAATTTGCCTGAAAATAAAAATGTAAAGCTCTCCAATTCTGGTGGTGGTTATCTTTTGAAAGTATCTCAAGAGGACAACAAAATTTTACTATTTAGTGAGCTGTCCTTTAATAAACACATTTATTTTCCTAATGAATATGTTGAACTTAGAGATTTTTATGATGAGGTAATAAAAGCGCAAAGTTTTTTAATCGAGGTAAAAGAATAGATTATTTAACTTCTGGAATATTTAAGCTTTCGATTTAAATAAAAAGCACTCCTTGGAGGTTTGGGGGCTTTTATTTTTGTAGAGAGGAATGGATTATTTTTCATGAACCCATTTTAAGTTATCTTGAGCAAGCATAAAAATCCAAATCACTATCGTGATTTTGTGTCTTTTTCATTTTTATACACTTATGAAACCTTTTAGCTTTCAACGTTTCTAAAAACAAAAAATCCACAACTGTCGTTATGGATTTTCTTTTGCAGAGAGGAAGGGATTCGAACCCTCGATACGCTTTTGGCGTATACACACTTTCCAGGCGTGCGCCTTCGACCACTCGGCCACCTCTCTAAAACTTCGCCTTCGACCTTCCGATAGCTATCGGAACGGCCACCTCTCTAAAACTTCGCCTTCGACCTTCAAGTCCCGAAGCTTCGGGATCGGG
Source organism: uncultured Psychroflexus sp. (assembly GCA_913062845.1). Lineage (GTDB taxonomy): Bacteria > Bacteroidota > Bacteroidia > Flavobacteriales > Flavobacteriaceae > Psychroflexus. Next base: position 35,075 of record CAJXVZ010000016.1, on the reverse strand, counting down.
ACGGTCACTTCTCTAAATATTTTGCAAATTAAAGCATATTTGATTGAGTAAGCAATTAATTTTATTATTTCCTTTCCCAACAAAATACAAAAGTCCATCCCTCGGAGGTCTCGAGGCTTCGGGATAGTGAGGCTCTAATCAGAAATTTCACCTCTAAGCGAGGTCTCGAAAATCGTCTTGAATACTTTCATACTTAAGCGTTTTGGCAAAAGATACATCATTTTTGCGACTGCAGTTTCAGTGGTCATGTCTTTTCCTGAAATGACTCCAATTGTTTTTAGTTTTTGACTTGTTTCATATTTTCCCATTTGTACTCTTCCACCAATACACTGCGTGATATTTATGACCGGGATAGATTGTTCAATCTTTCTTCGAACACCTTCCAGAAACCAATCTGCGGTTTTAAAATTACCACTGCCAAAACTTTCAAGAATAATACCTTTAATATGTGGTATCTCTAATAAAGCTTTAAAAACAGTTTCATCCAACCCGGGAAAAAGCTTTAATAATAAGATCTTGTCTTCCAAATCAGTATGCAGAACTAATTTTTTTTCTTTTCTGATCTTTTTGATGGCAGCATAATTGATATTCAAATTAACACCAGATTGAATTAATGGCGGATAATTAGGAGAATCAAATGCTTCAAAATGCTCTGCACTGGCTTTTGTCGTTCGGTTTGCTCTGTATAACTTATATTCAAAATAAAGACCAACTTCTTTAATGACAGGTTTGCCATTTTGCTTTAAACCAGCGATTTGTATACTTGAAATTAAATTTTCTTTTGCATCTGTTCTCAGGTCGCCTATTGGAAGTTGTGAACCTGTGAAAATTATGGGCTTGGAGAGATTTTCCAACATAAAAGATAATACAGAGGCAGAATAGGACATGGTATCACTGCCATGGAGCACCACAAATCCATCGTAATCTTGATAGTTGTCAAAAATAATTTGTGCTAATTTCTGATACTCTTTAGTTCCAAAATCTGAAGAGTCTAATGGATTTTCAAAGCTAATGGTCTCTATCTCATGTTCCAGAAGTTTTATTTCCGGAATTTTAGATAATAGCTGGCTGAAATTAAAGGCTTTAAGATTACCTTGCTCGTCGTCTCGAACCATTCCAATGGTTCCTCCTGTATAGATCAGCAATATTTTTGACCTGGTCTCTGTCATATATTTTGAAAATAAGTTTTATACACCAAAAACAAGCTTAGAATTTTCACTAGTGATTCTGGCAATTTCTTCAACTGGTTTTCCGTATAAATCCGCTAATTTGGCTGCAATATAGCTTAGATATGAAGATTCATTTCTTTTTCCTCTATATGGTTTAGGTGTCAAATAGGGGGAATCAGTTTCTAAAACAATATGTTTCAAATCAATTTCATTAATAAACTGATCAATCTTTCCGTTTTTGAAAGTCACTATACCACCTATACCTAATTTCATATTATAGGATATGGCTTGTTCTGCTTGTGTTTTATTGCCTGTAAAACAGTGAAATATACCATATAGGTTATCGCTTTTGTGTTGCTCCAATACTTCGAAAATTTCATCAAACGCCTCTCTGCAGTGGATAACTATAGGAAGCTCCATGGCTTTTGCCCATTCTATCTGTTGATGAAAAGCTTCCTGCTGGATTCCAAGCGTGCTTTTATCCCAATATAAATCTATTCCTATTTCTCCAACAGCATAAAATGATCTTCTATCAAGTTCAGATTTAACGTGAGCCAATTCATCCTTATAGGTTTCAGCTTTAACAGAGGTCGGATGCAACCCCATCATCAGAAACATGTTTTCGGGGTAGGTTTGCTCCAAATCATACATGGCCTGGGTGGTTTTAGAATCTATAGCCGGTATAAAAAAACGCTTCACATCATTCTTTAATGAACGTTGGATCATTTGATCTCTGTCTTCGTCAAAAGCCTCGCTATATAAATGTGTGTGGGTGTCAGTTAAAATCATTTGACTCTTAGTCTATTTGAAATGTTTTATTTTCCTGGTTAAGATGACGAATTATAGGGCTGCAACGGTAGCGATCCTCTCTGTAAATATCATAAAGTTCATCCATTCGCTGTTCGCACCACATTAATGTTTTTTCATTTGCCCATTCCAAGAGGCCTTTGGGATAATTTACACCCTTAGTCATAGCCAAGTCTATATCTTCAGCTGAGGCGATATTTAAGAATAAAGCATCTGCAGCTTCATTAATCAACATGACCAAGATCCGGTTGAGAATATGATAACCCAAAACTTCATCCTTTTTTGGGCTTGGATTTTTATCTTCATTAGTGTAATCGTAAAAACCTTTGCCGGATTTTCTGCCTAAGTAACCGGCTTCCGCCAATCGCTTTTGTGTAAAAGATGGTTTGTACCTCGGGTCGTAATAAAAGGCCTTGAATACTGTTTCGGTCACAGTGTAGTTGACATCATTTCCAATAAAATCCATCAATTGAAATGGCCCCATTCTGAATTTACCCAGTTTGGTCATTGCCCAGTCAATGGTAGGCACATCGGCAATACCTTCTTCCAAAATTCTCAAGGCTTCTCCATAGAAAGGTCTGGCTACACGATTGACAATAAAGCCGGGCGTGTCTTTTGCCTTCACAGCTGTTTTGCCCCAGCTTTTTATCATTCCATAAACCTGATCAAACACAGCCTGACTGGTTTGTACTGCCGGGATAACTTCTACCAAAGGCATCATGATGGCTGGATTAAAAAAATGTACACCAAGACAACGTTCCGGATGTTTTAACACAGACGCAATAGAGGCAATAGATAAGGATGAGGTGTTTGTAGCTAAAACCGTATCAGTACTCACAATACTTTCTAATTCCTGAAATAACTGTTGTTTTATCTCCAGATTTTCTACTATGGCTTCAATGCAGAAATTAACATTTTTGAAGTCTTCAAGATTTTCAGTGTAGTTGATTTGATTAAACAATGCATTCAACTCATCTTCAGTTTTTTTTTGTCGCTTTAAATAGCGTCTGATGTTTTTCTCTGATTGAAGTTTTACCTGTTCCAGCGCTTTTGGATTTTTGTCAAAAATAAGGACCTCACAATTGCTGAGACAAGCAACCTGCGCTATGCCGCTTCCCATGGTTCCGGCACCTACAATACCAATCTTCATAATAAATTTTTGACCAAAGATAGGATTATTATGATGAACATAAGTTTACTTAAAGGAGTTTTAGAGAATGAATCTTAAGCTTTTAGGAAAGCAATGCTTCTTTGATTAAAGTCGTTGGGTTGTTCTACATTGACCACATGACCGCAGTCTTTTATAATATGTAAAAGGGCATTTTTTTGTTGTTTAACAATTTTTTTAATGCTCGGTAAGAATAAATGATCCTGAGCACCCATGACATATAAAGAAGGGATATGAGTATCTTTTTCTCTAAAGAACTTTAAAAGCGGGTTAATTTCAGAGGCCAGTTTAAACCATCGGATGAATTCCTTTTGATAGAGTTTTTTGGCTTCATTGACAAACAGTAATCTTGAGGCCTTATGGTTTTTACGAGGCATAATGATGAATGCGAACAGCTTATATAGCAACATATAAGGCACAACGGATTTGAAGGCTACACCAACTTTCATTAAAAATCTTGAACGGATATTCAGCTTCATGATGGCACCACCTAAAATAACCTTATTGACTCGCTCCGGGTATTTTTCAGCTATATTTCTAATGATGATTGTACCCAATGAAATACCTATAAAGTGAGATTTTTCGATTTTCTCATGGTCAAGAACTTCTATGATATCGTTCGAAATACTGTCAAATGTATAATCATCTTTAAAACTATCCTTAAACTTTGGTTTAGAGTTGCCGTGTCCTCTCAGATCCAGCAATAGTATATTGAATTCTTTTTTAAAATCTCTGATTTGCTTGAACCAAATGGATGAACTTCCGCCGGCACCATGAACAAAGGTGACCCAGGGTTTTGTGTTGTCAATCAGATATGTAGAGTAGTGCAACATATTTGCTAAAATACTACATGACTGTAAATAATAAAATATTTGGAGATAATTTGTAATGATTTTAAGTAAAACAGATTTTAATCTTTCGAATACCATCTTAAAATATTAAAAACTTTATAGTTCAAAAAGGTCAAAACATTAAGAAATTAAGAGGCTTTAAGAACGCTGGACATAAGAAAACTTATTTTCAATTGATGTATTATTTTCATGCTATACCAAGAAATACAGAGCTTAATGTTCCTAAATGCCTTAATGTTAAAACATATTTGAATTAACAATTTTATTGGTGTAAATGAAATTTACCAAAATGTGCGTTTAAAGTAGTCGAATACCTTAATCATTCTCGACCCGTACCAGCTGAAGAATTCACCATTAACAAATCTGATTTTTTCTTTAGGTAATGGAATCTCTTCTAAATGTTTATTTTTAAATGGATAAGGTTCAGAAGAAAGCAGGAGTAAATCTATATCGGGCAGTTTATGGATATCAATTTCCGGATAGCGGCTCAGATGAGCAAATACATTTTTAAAGTTATTGACTTCAAGCATGTGGTGGATAAAGGTATCAGCACCGACTGTCATCCAGGGATCTCTCCAGATCAGATAAGCTACCTTTAGTTTGGGTTTGCTTTGTAGGTGCTTTTGAAAATCATCTTGATTACTTTTAATGTCGTTAATGATTTTAAGACCTATGTCTTGTTTTTGAAAGATCTCGGCATAATCCCATATTAATTGATAGTTGTCTTCCAGGGTTTTGATTTCGGAAATGTGAATTGGAGCTAGATTTGCCAAATTTTCAACCATTTCCTTAGTATTTTCTTCTTGGTTGCACAGGATGATATCCGGTTGTAGTGCTTTTATTTTATCAAAATGGACTTCTTTAGTTCCTCCAATAACAGTTTTTTCTTTTCGTAGATGTTTGGGATGAACGCAAAATTTAGTTATTCCTACAATATGGTCCTTCAATCCTAAGTCTATCAAAAGCTCGGTTTGACTCGGTACTAAAGAAACTATTCTTTTTGGGATTGTTATTGGTCTGTTTTCTGAATAAAAGTACATAAGGGCATACAAATAGTAATCAATACAAAATTAATTGTTTTGCTTTTGATAAATGTAATTTTTACAGAATCCCTATAATCTAAATTAAAAACCTGTTTCATGAAAAAGTTTTGTATAATTCTATTAATTTCAATAAATACTATTTTTCAAGCCAATGCTCAAGATGAGAAAATCAAGGATTTTACAAATTTATTTTGTAATTGCATCAATCAAGTTATGGCTGATTTCCATCCAAAACTAAAAAAGATGATTATTGATGTTGCTGAAGTTGGTGAAGTTCAAGCTGAACAAAATCTTATTCAATATTTGATCGAAAATCAAGATGAGACTGATAAAATAATGAGTGATGTAAAAAAGATGGGAAATATTGAAACATTAATATCAACCTATCCAAACTGTGAAAATATCTACCAGAAAGTTGATGAATTAAAAGGAGATGATCAGGAATTACAGTCTAAGATAATGGATTATTTTAATTCTCAAACAGATTGCGAATTGACATCAGCAATTTTAAAAACAGCATTAAAAGACGATAAATAAAAAAAGACCTTTCATTAATGAAAGGCCTTTGGTACTCGGAGCGGGACTTGAACCCGCACGGCCGCATATGGCCATTGGATTTTAAGTCCAACGTGTCTACCAATTCCACCATCCGAGCAAAATGAGTTGTAATGAACTTAAATAAAAAAGAGCGAAAGACGGTCCCGTCCCGAAACTTCGGGATCGAGGAGAACCCGCCTCCAAATAAAGGCAAGTACACCAAATCACTCCAATTTTTAACTTCATTTATTTTAAAAAGAACATAAATAAAAAAGAGCGAAAGACGGGATTTGAACCCGCGACCCTCACCTTGGCAAGGTGATGCTCTACCCCTGAGCTACTTTCGCATTGTGCAAACAAAATTGCGGATGCAAATTTAAGCTTTTTATTAAATTGCCAAAGTAAAAAGTGAAAATTTATTTTTTGTTTCTATAGTCAATTTTTAATTTTTCCTCAAGAGTAGGTAAAATCAAGTATTTTTATCTTTACAATATGATATTATTTACCCTTCTCTCCCAAAATCCGTTTGATCTCATTCAATTTCATCAAGGCTTCAACAGGAGTTAAGGTATTAATGTCTAAATCTAATATTTCTTGTTTGATGTCTTCCAAAATAGGATCGTCCAGTTGAAAAAAACTCAGCTGTGTATCTTCTTTAGCAGCCTGCTTCAACTTGTCGGTTCGGTCATCTGTGGCTCGGGATTCTTCCAGTTTTTTGAGGATCTTTTCGGCTTTATGCACCACATGCTGAGGCATACCGGCCATTTTTGCCACATGGATACCAAAGCTGTGTTCGCTGCCTCCTGGTTTCAGAGTCCGTAGGAATAATATTTTATTATTGTATTCTTTTACTGAGACATTAAAGTTTTTAATCCGATTAAAAGTATGAGTCATTTCATTGAGTTCGTGATAATGTGTAGCAAACAAACTTTTTGCCCTCGAAGGATGCTCATGCAGATATTCAGTGATCGCCCATGCGATGGACACACCATCGTAAGTACTGGTTCCTCTTCCAATCTCGTCAAGCAGTACCAGACTGCGTTCAGAAATATTGTTCAGGATACTAGCTGTTTCATTCATTTCTACCATGAAGGTAGATTCGCCCATGGAAATGTTGTCGCTGGCACCAACGCGGGTGAAGATCTTATCTACAATGCCAATCTCTGCTGAAGATGCCGGGACAAAACAGCCCATTTGAGCCAATAAAACGATAATAGCAGTTTGCCGTAAGAGCGCCGATTTACCACTCATGTTTGGGCCTGTGATCATGATGATTTGTTGCTCCTCACGGTCTAAGTAAACATCATTTGCGATATAAGCTTCTCCTTCGGGGAGCTGCCTTTCTATCACCGGGTGTCTGCCACCTTTGATGTCAAGACTATAATCATCATGAATGAGTGGTTTTATGAATTGATCTTCCAAAGCCAATTGTGCAAAGCCACTGAGAACATCAAGCTTTGCAATCAAAGCAGCATTTTGTTGAACAGGTTTGATATAGTCCTGACACCAAATCACTAAATTGTTATAAATATCAGCTTCCAGTACGCTGATTTTTTCCTCTGCGCTTAGGATTTTGGCTTCGTAGGTTTTGAGTTCTTCGGTGATGTAGCGTTCAGCATTGACAAGGGTCTGTTTTCTTATCCAGTCTTCCGGAACCTTTTCTTTATGGGCATGCCTGACTTCAAGATAGTAACCAAAGACATTGTTATTGCCTATTTTTAATTTGGAAATACCGGTACGTTCAGTTTCACGTTTCAACATCTCGTCCAGATAATCTTTACCTGAAAAGGCCAAATGTCGCAGTTCATCCAATTCTTCATGAAATCCTTTAGCTATAACATTGCCTTTACTCAATAAGACCGGCGCTTCTTCCTGAATGCAAGCCTCGATTTTCTCTCTGAGCAAATCACAGGAATGGATATTATCAGCTATGACTTTTAAAGATTCATTATCATGCCGGGATAATTCTTTTTTTACAGGTATGATGGCGTCCAAAGAGTCTTTAAGCTGAAGTAATTCTTTTGGGTTCACTTTCTGTGTTGCAATCTTGGAGATCAATCGTTCCAGATCACTTATTTTTTTAAGCTGCTGCTGAATTTTTTGTAGTAAGCTTTGATGGGAATTGAGGTAATCAACCGCATTTAGTCGTTCTTCAATCTTATCTTTTTGCTTTAAGGGTAAGGACAGCCAGCGTTTTAATAATCGACTACCCATTGCAGAAATCGTTTTATCTACAACATCGAGTAAAGTCACCGATTGAAGCGCGTTACCGTGGTAAAGCTCAAGATTGCGAATCGTAAACCTGTCCATCCAAACGTAGGCTTCTTCACTAATTCTGGAAATGGTATTGATATGCTGAAGCTTGTCATGTCGGGTTTCGGACAGATAATGCATTACTGCACCGGCGGCAATAATACCGGACTCCAGGTGTTCAATACCAAAGCCCTTGAGAGATGAAGTCTCAAAGTGGGCGTTAAGTGTTTCCTGCGCGTAATCAATTTTAAATAACCAGTTTTCCAAATAAAATAAATGCAGATCCTGATTAAAATATTCTTTTACAGTTTGTTTATGGGATTTTGAAACCAAAACCTCACTCGGGGAAAAGTTTTGTAATAACTTATCAATATAATCTTTTGAACCTTCTGAGGTTAAAAATTCACCGGTTGAAATATCCAGAAAAGCGATTCCGATATTGTTCTTGGCAAAATGCAGAGCACACAAAAAATTATTAGAACGGCTTTTTAAAACTTCATCGTTTAAAGCCACACCAGGTGTTACCAATTCTGTTACACCGCGTTTTACGATTTTTTTAGTCTGCTTAGGATCTTCCAGCTGATCACAAATGGCCACACGTTGACCTGCTTTTACGAGCTTTGGCAGATAGGTGTTCAGCGAGTGATGAGGAAACCCGGCCAGCTCTGTACGTTCACTACCATTATTTCTATTTGTTAAAACAATATTGAGAATCTGAGCGGTTTTAACCGCGTCTTCGCCAAAGGTTTCATAAAAATCGCCCACACGAAACAACAATAAAGCATCTGGATGCTTCTGTTTTATAGCATTATACTGCCTCATCAGTGGTGTGATGGTTGATTTTTTCTTAGTCAAGTTTTTTATTTTGGATGGAAGGCGAATTTAAATATATTGTGTTAATGTGGCAATTTTTTAATTTGCTAATGTGGTTTTTTTACCTGAATTATGGAAGTTATAATCATCATAACAGCATGAATGTATGAACTTCTGAAAATTCGTGAATTTGTGGTTTAAAAGTAAATATTTTACATTGGAATACAGCAAATAGCTATAATTTTGGAGTCTCTGTTTTTAAATTCAAAAAATAGAATTTATGCGTAAACTTAAAAACGAAGAACTTGAACGTTTATCAGTAGAAGAATACAAATCTGCTGATAAATCTAATTTAATTTTAATTTTGGATAATATCCGAAGCTTAAACAATATTGGTTCGGTATTCCGTACAGCTGATGCTTTTAAAGTGCAAAAGATATACCTCTGTGGTATTACAGCCAGGCCACCACATCGTGAAATTCAAAAAACCGCGCTTGGCGCCACAGACAGTGTAGAATGGGAATACGCAGAAAACACTCTCGATGTTGTAAGCCGATTAAAAAATGCCGGCGTTAAAATTTTGAGTATTGAACAGGCTGAAGGCAGCACGATGTTGCAGAAATTTGACTTTCAGCCTGATGTCACCTACGCCATGATTTTTGGACATGAGGTCAAAGGTGTTCAGCAGGAAGTAGTTGACAAAAGTGATGCGGTTATTGAAATTCCTCAGTTCGGCACGAAGCACTCCGTAAATATTTCGGTGAGTACTGGCATATGCTGTTGGACATATTATGAAAAAGTATATTTATGAAGAAAAAAATACTTGAATATCGCTTTACCATACTGCAAAAAATGATGCTTCTCATTGTAGTGGGGTTATTCTGGCTTACGATTCAATCTTTAATTACAGGAGTAATAACAAGCCATCCAATGGTAAATGCCTTTGTATTTATTACAGGATATGCTGTTTTGGTTGTTCTGGCATTTTCAAAGCGTGGTTTTGTAGTTGTTGATGGACAATTATTTAAGGCTCAGTTTTTTGTTCGAATTGTAATTTCCAAAAGCCAGATAGATATGTCAAAATATCCTAAACTCTCGGTGCTCAAATTCAGAAAAACAAGAAAATTACCTTGGTTCAGTGTTGCTCAGCCTGATGCCAGTGTAGATTTTAATTCTTTTGAGATAAACATTCTCAATGAAAAGCATACCCAAAGAAATGTCCTTATGGATTTGAAAAATAAGAAAAATGTCAATCCAACTATAGATTTTTTAACTTCAAATACGGGTTTGACTTTTGAAAACTATAATCCAAAAACTAGAAGAACGCCCAGAAGAAGGTAAAACTATTACCAGTTTAAAATATGAAACCCATGATGAGTTATTTAGATTTGTAATTGTAAAACAATAAATTGTTATATAATTCTGAATCTAAGCAATATGGGTTTTATTCGGCATGTCACAAGTAAAAATCAAAAAGACCAAATTGAATACTATCAGTTTGGTCTTTAAGGTAAAACTCTTTTGACTCCAGATTAATTATTCATAGAAATCAAAAACTCTTCATTACTTTTTGTGGTTTTTATCCTGTCGTGAATAAATTCCATAGCTTCAATCGGATTCATATCGCTGAGATATTTTCTAAGGACCCACATCTTCTGAAGTGTGGTTTCGTCGTGAAGCATATCGTCTCTTCTCGTACTGGATGAATTCAAGTCAATAGCAGGGAAAATTCTTCTGTTGGCAATTTTTCTGTCTAACAGTAATTCCATGTTACCTGTGCCTTTAAATTCTTCAAAGATCACCTCGTCCATTTTTGAGCCCGTATCAATCAGCGCTGTAGCTATGATAGACAATGATCCACCATTTTCAATATTTCTGGCAGCACCAAAGAATCGTTTAGGTTTATGCAATGCATTAGCGTCTACACCACCACTTAATACTTTACCACTAGCAGGTTGAACAGTATTGTATGCTCGTGCAAGACGGGTTATTGAGTCGAGTAAAATCACCACATCGTGGCCGCATTCGACTAATCTTTTAGCTTTTTCAATTACGATGTTTGCAACACGAACGTGTTCATGGGCTTCTTTATCGAAAGTGGAAGCCACAACTTCACCTTTAACATGACGTTGCATATCGGTGACCTCTTCAGGACGTTCGTCTATTAGTAAAACGATTTGATAGACTTCCGGATGATTTGCTGCAATGGCATTGGCAACATCTTTCAGCAACATGGTCTTACCGGTTTTAGGTTGAGAAACAATCATACCACGCTGTCCTTTTCCGATAGGAGAAAACAAATCAATTACCCTTGTTGATATACTGCTGTCTAAGCCTGAAATATTGAATTTTTCCTGAGGGAATAATGGTGTAAGATGTTCAAAAGATACGCGATCTCTAACTACCTTAGGATCTATACCGTTTATTTTTAAGATCTTGATGAGTGGAAAATATTTTTCACCTTCTTTTGGTGGTCTTATTTCACCCAGCACAGTATCACCCGTTTTTAAGCCAAAAAGTTTAATTTGAGATTGTGACAAATAAATGTCATCAGGAGATGAAAGGTAATTGTAATCTGAAGACCTTAAAAAACCATAACCATCCTGCATGATATCCAAAACGCCTTCAGATTTTATTAAAGCATCAAATTCGTAATTTGGATGTCTGTATTTGTTTTTATCTTGATTGCTTTCAGATTTATTGTCATTTTGTGTGTTGCCCTTTGAATTATTGTCTTTTTGTTGGCTTTTATGTTTTTGGGAGCTTCTCTGGTCTTTAGCATTTTGATTAGATCTCTGACTGCTTTTGTCATTATCAGAAGAATTATCTTTTGCCTGTTGATTGGACTTACTCTGAGGTTTGTCGTTTTGGGTGTTATCAGATTTTGTTGTTTTTGATTTTCGGGTTCTTCCTTTTTGCCCTTCATTACCTGAATTATTGTTTTTCTGAGAAGCATTCTGTTTCCTGGGCGTTCTTTTGTTTGTTGAAGAACTTCTTTTGTTTTGAGAATTATCTTTACCGTTTTCTGTATTATTAGATTCGTTCTTGCTCTTCTGAAGGAAAGATTTTACATCCTCAGGATTTGAGGCCTGGAAATCCAGAATTTTGTAAACAAGATCAAGCTTTTTAAGGCCTCTGAATTTTGGAATGGATAATTCTTTAGAAATTTCTTGTAGTTCAGTCAGTTTCTTTGACTTTAAGTCTATGATTTCAAACATTTATGTAAAAAGTGTTAGTTTAGAAAATTATGTATTGGTTTCAATATTATCTTGGAGAGAATTAAAACTTAAGATATGTTGTTGATTAGATAGTATCTAAAATCTTCGGTGTACAATAATACAACTTTATTTTGTTTTCAATATACTATTTATAAAATATTCCTCTATTTTTGCACAAAATTGAAAAAGTATGATCCAACGTATTCAAAGCATATACCTGTTTTTGGTTACTTTATTTAATGTGTTGGCTGTTTTTCTTGTGGCTAATATATTGGAAAATCAGGCCGATGCGGTTGCGTCATTTGAATATGAGTATCAGTTATATTTTCTAATCATCACTCTGCTGGCATTATGGGCTATTCTTAGTTTTAAAAAGCGGGGATTTCAGATGTTGCTTGGCAGATTGAATTTTATTTTGAACTTTGTCGCCTTAGGCTTTTTGATTTATTGGTTGCTAATTTTACCCGGAGAAATTCAATTTTCAGAGAAGGGTATTGGGCTCGTAGTTCCCGTCATTTCTATCGTATTTATTGTTTTGGCTCAAAAGGCCATAAAAAGGGATGACGAGCTCGTAAAATCTGCAGACCGATTCAGATAGTCTTTGCCTTAGTATATTTTAGTGCAAACCCTGGCCTGACGGTCAGGGTTTTTTAAAATTGATCAATTCATATTTAACTGTGAATTAATCAGGTGACAGTACCTTACAATATTTTAAATTTTATTTTGTTTCACTAATAACAAATAGCCCTTTAGTTTTATGTTCAAACACAAATCAATACAATTCAAAGTTATTTTAATTCTTGCTGTACTACTTTTCCCGGAGGCTAAAGCACAGAATAACTATCCCCTTACCAAATCCAAACTGGATAAGGTCATAGTAAATGAGCTTAAGCTTGATACTGTAGTGTGGTATTTTGAAGATTTTAAAAAGACTTTGGTGATCGATAAGAAATGGCAGGAATTGTTTTCAGACCTGAATCTATATAAACACCAACAAAAATTATATAAGGAGGAAAAATATTTTGAAACTGTTGATAAGCGCATTTCAACTGAAATCATAAAAGAGAGGCTGAAAGTTTTAAATGCCAAAACGCCATTGGATATAGGGTATCATCCAGACTTAGAAAATGTGATAAACTATTATCTTAATAGTGAAAAGGCGAATACAGAGCGTCTTATGAGTCTCAGCATGTACTATTTCCCTATGTTCGAAAGCGTTTTTGATAAGTATGACATTCCATTAGAGATTAAATACCTCGCACTTGTAGAGTCAGCCTTAAATCCTAAGGCCAAATCCTGGGTTGGTGCTACAGGTTTATGGCAATTTATGTATGGGACGGGAAAGGTATACGATCTTGATGTGAGCAGCTATGTCGACGAGCGCATGGATCCTTTGCGGTCTACAGAGGCTGCGGCAAAGTATTTGAAGCACCTTTACGGTATGTTCGATGACTGGAACCTGGCTCTGGCGGCATATAACTCCGGTCCGGGAAATGTCAATAAAGCTATCAGAAGGAGTGGTGGACAGAAAAATTATTGGGCGTTGAGGCCTTTTCTGCCAAGAGAAACTGCTGGTTACGTGCCTTCATTCTTTGCCATGATGTACCTTTTTGAATATGCCGATGAGCATAAATATCAGCCGGAATTACCAGCGGTACCTTATCTTGCTACAGATACTATACAAACAAGAAATCTTATAAAACTTGAACAAATAGCGAAAATAACAAAAACAGATCCGGAGTTTTTAGAATTTTTAAACCCCAGTTACAAGTTAGGTATTATTCCATATGAGCCGGAAAAATCATACAGCATAAGGTTGCCATACAAGGCTGCAGGTCTTTACGCTGCAAATGAAGATAAGATCTATGATTATGCAAAAAAGGAGATCGCCAGATCCAAAGAAAAACTTCCTGAATATTATAAAACAAGCGATAAAGTCTTTTACCGAGTGAGAAGTGGAGATGTTCTCGGTAAAATAGCAGAACGATATGGTGTGCGGGTCAGTGAAATAAAACGCTGGAATGGCCTAAGGAACTCCAGAATTAATATAGGAGACAGGCTTGTGGTTTATCCAAGAAAAGCAAATTATACCCAGAGTCTGGTAAAAGTGCCTAAAAACGCAAGTCCATCAGGGCCTTCTGAGAAAGAGACAGAAAATTCTACCGAATATTATACCGTAAAATCCGGCGATTCGTTATGGAGTATTTCTAAGAAATTTAAAGGGGTAAGCGTTAATGATCTAAAATCCTTGAATAATCTTAAGAACAATGCTCTTAAACCGGGAATGACTTTAAAAATAAAGTCTTGATTTTAAAATTTGATCTAAGTATTCCTTAAAATTTTATCGACTGAGGCATCTAATGAATACCATTAATTGTTTGATATACATTATATTAAACTCAAACTATACTTTGTGAAACTTAGAGTCTTCTTAGTGCAGCTCAGTGTTATAGCTTTAACACAAAGGAAACACTAAGAGATCTCAGACCTGCCTGCCAGACGGGCAGGGAAACACCAAGTAATATTTGCTTTTGAAATCAAACATATAGAATGTTATATCATTTATAAGCTTAAGTCAAAAATTTTAAAAATAGGCCCGTAACTGAACACTTCCTGTATGGATAGTTCTGGAATCCTGAGACTTTCTGCCAGAATAATTGATATTGAGGTCCAGAAAAGAGGTTATTTTTCTTTGTAAGAAAAGTGTCCATGTAAAATTGTTGTCAGGTTGTAAGCCTTCAAGCATTTGAAAAGCAACAGGGGAGAAGCTGTTACCTTCAAAAGCATTATTAATGTACCGGGCTTCTCCGGTAATGTTATACTTACTCCCGTTTATCAGCGTAAATGATGTACCTAGAGCTAGTTGAGTCAGTTTTTCCGGACCAGTCGTGTTTTCCTGATTTTTGTATTCTACAAAAGCATCCAGACGGTTTTGTGTAGAAAACAGATAACTGACTTTTAAAGCAGCTTCATTTGATATTAATTTGAAATTTCGGTTATTAAAATTTTCAGAGATGCTTTCATTTTCACCATAAATGGCATTGGCGTTTATAAGCCAGTTTTCTTTAATTTTATGTAAGAATTCCCACTGATGGCTTTTTATGATATTTTCCTGAAGTCCGGTGCTAAGTAAATTTTTATTTGCATTTGAAATAAAGGTATAAGTATTGGTAAAGAATTGCTTTCCACGATTGAAGAAAAGCGTATTTCTGAAATTTGAAATTAGTGCCAATTCTTCAGAATTACCGGAGCTAAAAGGATTGATATTAAAATCCTGTCCGTTTCTTGCGATTTTTCGGTCTACACTATAAGCACTTTGGTTATAAAAGTGTGATAATATTTTTTTAAGTCCATTTTCGTTTTGCCAGGAGGAAAGGTTTAAAATTAATTGTTCAGAAAAACGATTTTGATTAATGCCTACAAAGACCTGATTAGGCAAAAGAATCCTAACATATTCCGCCTGATCCTGAAATTGTGCCAATTCAAATTCATTAAGATCCTGAACACCGTCATTGTTGTAATCTATCCATGTATATTGGCCTTGACCGGGTTCTACCTGTACAAATGTGAAATCCTGTCGGGCTACAGTACCGCTATTGGTTTCGTAGGTCGTTCTCAGGTTAAGCTTCTGTTTAAAAAAATATTGATTGTATTGTAATCTTGCATTTAAGATGTTTTGGTCATTTTTATTCTCATCTGAGAAATTTATCCTTCTGTAATTTGCAAAGACATTCAGTTGAGAAGTCTTTTTTTGGATAAGCCTGGACTTGATGTAAATATCGTTTGAGGTTGAAGCTCTTTCTAGTCTTCCCATATTGATACTGTCGGTCTGTCTGTACCTGTAACCCAGTTGGGCAAAAACTTTTACACTATCTCCAACGCCAACATAAGTTTCATAATCTGTAAAACGCTGGGAGAGTAGTGTAAGACTATCGGTTTGTTTATTTTTTTCCTGATTGTCTTCCAGATCTATTTTTGCCCCAATCCAGTACTTTTTCAGACTATATGTGGATTGAGCGTTAAGTCTGAGAAATTCTGACTGAAACAGCTCTGAATCTGAATTCAGAAAACTTGAATTCAGATTCAATTGAAAACCATTTTTATTTACCGAAGATTGAAAGAAATGCTTATTACCCAGATAGGCTTCTGAAAATTCCAATCTTTGAAAACGGTAAGTTGAAAAAATGTTATCTTTGAGCCTGAAATTAGCATAAGCATCTGTAAGCAATTGATTGCTTTGTGGTTGAAAGCCAGAGCGGCTGTCTAGGTTCCAGTCTCTGGTAAACTCTACGTTGAACAGACGTTGTATAGGAGTGAAATTGCTGTCTATGTAGTTTATGTCCAAACCAATATCTAGATTTTTATCCTCTTTTTTTAAAATATTTTGGTTCATATTTAACCTTCCGGCTAGACCATTATTATTATCATCATCGAGCTCAGAAAATAAATTTCTGTCATTCTGGCTGAGTGCAATTTCGTAGTCAACCTTAGTTTTTTTTGAAATCTTATAAAAACCATTTACAGTTGCCAATTGAAGTTTTTGAGGCGCGATGAGTTGGCGAATGGGTTCAAAATCACCTTGTGGTACACCATTTACAGGTTCAACGTATTCAAAAATATTACTTATCGTCGTAGAATTTACCAGGATATAGTTTCCCTGATTTTGTCCGACTTGAGTAAAGTTAACGGCAAAGAGTTCATCCTCAGGATTGTTTGAAAATACAAAAGCTTCAACACCGTTTATATTTTCTTTCTTATACAGAATTCGGTTTTCAGAAAATTCGGCTTCAATCGCACTGGGCACGAACATTTGGTCCTCATCATCGCCGGCATTTGATAAGGCTTCTACTTGTTCTGCGTTCAAGCTTTGTTGCAAAGGTTGGTTTTTTAGATCAGTCTCGTTATAATACATGCCTCTAATTCCCCAGTTTTTTGCTTCATGACTGCTTTTGGCCTGTGCAACAAATCTGGTAAAGTTTTGTTCAGTGTACTGGTATTCAACAATTATTCGCATTTCTGACGTAATAGGAAATGTTGGATTAAATATGAGCTCGCCGGCGTTGTAATTGATGACGTAATCAAAATTCTCACCGCGTTTCAATCTTCTACCATTTACAAAAACAGCTTCACTACCAGAAACTATCAGGACAAACAATTCACCATTTGGGCCTCTTATTTTATATGGTCCCTGATTACCTTCCTGAGCATTGATTTCTGTTCTTGCAAATACACCTCTGACCAATGCCCCGGCAATGCCAAAGTTGGTTTTCCTGTCATCATTCTCAAGGTTTACAGCAAGTTGAAGTCCCTGTACCCGCTTTGTAAAAGCTCCAAAAAAGGAATTATTCTCAACCAGGTCTATATCTCCGGCCCTGATATTCCACTTTGGACCATTAATTTCGATAAATATCTGATCAAACTCATCAAGACGCTGTGAAAACCCATTATTTTGTCGTGGAATATTGGCATCCTGAATAGATGCCCGTAAACTTACATTTGGAGATATATCACCTGAAATCTGCAGGTCGAGTTCAGATTGGGTTACGGTGTTTTGATTGTTGCCAATTACAACAGCTCTGGAGATATTACCGCTGGTATTTAAACCTTCAAAAGGTGTTTCAATAGTTTTCTTTCTGGTATTTATTAAGTCAAAATAACTGTCTCTGTTTCGGTTTTCGCTAACTATAATTTTTGGGTCGAGCAGGCTATAATTTTGTGTAAGTACTGCTGGAAGTTGATAATATTCAATTCGAATTTTGTCGTGATTTTCTTTAAGCAGTGTCTTAGGATATAGCAATGCTTTTCTAAAACTTACCTCGTACCAGCTGCTGTCAACAGGTTGATTTTGTAAATCCAAAACCTTAAAGTCGAAAGGACTTATGCTTGTAGTGTCTATTTGAATACTGTCTGTTACCCTAAAGGTTTTTATCACAGACTGCTGGGCAGAAGCTGCGGACAGGCAGAGTATTCCAAAAATCACCAAGGCTTTTTGCATAATGGTAAAACTAAAAGAATTTGGATATATTTTACCTTCAGGAATTGAATTTGTAGGTATTACATAAAAAAACCGCTCCAATGGAGCGGTTTTAGGTTTAAGTGTTATAAACTTTTACTGAAATTTAGAAGCTGGTATATCCTGGTTTACCATAATTTCATTAATCGAAATTTCAAAGTTTTGTGGCCCCATTTGCTGAGTCAGTTTATAAGGCATTAATACACCGTCAACTACTTTGTAATCTCCGTATTGTATTGTAGACTCCATGGTTTGTCCCATTTGCTCAACAGTGGTTACTTCTTTTAACTTCAGACCAGTCTCAACACTGTAAAATGATTTTTCATTTTCAGTAATCTGAATCACATAGGCATCACCTTCATCAGTAGATTCTATACCTAACAGTTTAAAATTGCTGCCATCCATAAGTTCAGGGAAAAGATATTCAGTCATTTGTGCATTTTTGACTTCTTCTTCTGCCATGTCTCTTCTTTGACCCTGCATTTCCTGATAACCTTTTTCACCGTCAAAAGCAGACTTCATGATCGTCATGCCAGGCATGGAGATTTGCATAAAGGATTTGTTGTTTTGAGACATTACCATTTCAACATCAAGAGACTGTCCCATTGCTGACATTTTTCCTTTCATTACAGCATTTTCTATTTCTTTTACATTTTCTTCACCGCCTATGGCTTCAATGTAATCGTTAAAAATAGTCTCAACAGTTACACCTTCAGGAATAGGTTTGTTAATTTCAGGCTTTTCTGTTGGATTTGCATACTTGTCAAAATACTTGATAGGTAATTCCAGTCTTTCAAGACCGTCAAGGACTTCACTGGCTTTACCAACGATTACGATTCTTGCATTATCTATCTTAAAGTATTCTTTAGCAACCCTTTGAACATCTTCAACGCTTACGTTATTGATGCTTTCAAGATAATTTGTGTAAAAATCATCAGGTAGGTTATTTCTTTTAATATTCAGGGCATAGTTTGCAATAGTCTGTGGACGTTCAAGAGCCATTACAAAATTCCCAACATATTTGGCTTTTGCATTTTCAAGTGTTTTTTCGTCTACAGGTTCAGTACGAATTCTCTTTATTTCTTTGATAAATTCCACAACAGCACTATCTGCAACAGCATTTCTTACTTTTGCACTGGCATTAAAACGTGAAACACCATAACGGTTTGAACCTAAGCTTGAATAAGCACCATAAGTATAACCCTTATCTTCTCTTAAATTCTTGAACAGGTAGCCTTCACCGCCACCACCTAAAATGTTGTTGGCCATAAGTGCGGCGAAGTAATTTGGATCATTTTGCTTTAGACTTACATTGTTGGTTACCGTAATGTCAGACTGTGTAGCTGTAGGTAAATCTACAAAATTGATTTGTGTAGACTCTACATTATCAGTAAGCGATGGTGGCGCTAATTCGGGTAAATCCTGCTTTTCCCACTTGCCAAAGTATTTCTTAAGTTGTTTTTTTACATCTTTGGCCTTTATGTCACCAACAACCACGATATAAGCATTGTTTGGTGCGTACCTTTTTTTGTAAAGATCTTTTACATCTTCAAGTGTAATATTGTTTACAGTTTCTTCAGTAACAAATTCACCGTAGGCATGGTCTTTACCATAAGCTAAAGCACTGACAACTCTTCCTGAAATAGCATCCAGGTTTTTTTCATCAGCTTTTAAACCTTCTAAGAATTTGTCTTTTTCTTTCTGAAATTCTTCTTCGGTAAACAATGGGTTTATTGCGGCATCTGCCATAAGCTCTACTATTCGATCTGAATATTTTACAAGTCCACTTGCAAAACCTCCACTGGAACCGAAGCTCATGCTTGCTCCAAGATAATCTACTTCTTCATTAAAATCATCTTTTGAGATAGATGTTGTACCGTTACCCAGCATAGATGATAACATGCTTCCGACACCGGCCTTATCTCCGGCGACATATGGTTTGTTGTCTATTGACAACTGGTAGGAAACCCTTGGAAGCTTATTGTTTTCCACCACAAGAACTTTTATGCCGTTCTTGAGTTCAAACTCCTTTGGTTTTTCCAGATTGATCTTGGGTTCTGGACCAGGTGCAGGCATCTCTGACCTGTCTATCTGCGCTTTTGCACCTATACTAAGGAGAATAGCACTTATGAGTATAACGAGGTTAAATTTTGAAATTTTCATATTAATTCGCTTCATTTTGAGGTAGATATTTTATTTCTACACGTTGATTAGGACTTAAATATTTTTTAGCAACTTCTCTTATTTCTTCTCTAGTGATAGAATTGTAAAGATCTAATTGTGTGTTGATGAGGTCTACGTCTCCATACAACATATAGTATGTAGCAAGTGAACTTGCAATACCTTCTACGCTGGAATTGGAGCTTACAAATCTGCTTTCAAATTTGTTGAGTAACTTTTCATAATCGCGCTCTGAGATTAATTCATTTTGCATTTTGGCTATTTCTTCATCTACTTCAGCCAAAAGTGTTTCAAGTTCTACATCACCCTGTGGTAATGCAAAAATCGCAAAGATGTTATAATCCACTTGTTTTAAATTGATAGCAGAAACTGATAGTGCCTGTTTTTGCTCGTCTACAATTTTCTTGTAAAGTACGGAACTTTTTCCGCCACTTAAGTATGTCGATATCATATCCAGAACAAAAGCTTCTCTGGAAGATTGTCCAGGTAAACGATATGCAGCAATTACGGCAGGAATCTGAATTTTATCATCGTAAGCTGTTACTTTTTTTGTTTCTGTAATTGGCTCTTCTTCCGGGAAGTTTCTTTCAGGCTTAGGTCTTTCCTTAACTTCGCTAAAGTATTTTGTAATCAATTCCTTAGTTTCATCATATTCAATATCTCCGGCAACAATAAGTACCGCATTGTTTGGTGTGTACCATTTGTCGAAATAAGCGTAAAATTCTTCCAGGGTTGAAGCATCCAAATCTTCCATGTAACCAATGTTTGGATACTTGTAAGGGTGTTTATCGTATAAATTTTCTCCGATAACTTCCAAAAGCTTTCCGTAAGGCGCATCATAACGTTGTCTTTTTTCCTCTTTTACAACTTCATTTTGCGTATCTACACCAACCTGGTCTATCACGGGGTGTAACATTCTTTCTGATTCTAACCATAAACCCAATTCAAGTTTGTTTGACGGGAACACCTCATAGTAGTAAGTTCTGTCCTGTGAAGTGTTGGCGTTAAATCTACCTCCGTTTGCAGGTATGATTTTCATAAATTCTCCCCGGTCTATATTTTCGGAGCCTTCAAAAAGAAGGTGTTCAAAAAAATGGGCAAATCCTGTTCGGTAGCCATTCTCTTCTGTGCCACCAAGATCCTTGCCGCCTACATTGTACATTACAGATGTTACGACAACAGGAGCAGAATTGTCCTGATGCATGATAACATGCAGACCATTTTCCAGGTCAAATTCTTCAAATTCTACTTTTTGAGCAAATGCCGTTACGCAAAAGCTGAGAAAAAGTAAAAAGATACTTTTTTTAATCATCATTGTTTGTTTTTAAGTTTGTGTATACGTACGTAAACATACAATATTGTTACATTTTTGATTGTTAAAAATTCTTAAAGTCATATAATATGATTTGAATACCTAAAATTTCAATATAGCCATTTCAATAAATCAGTTCATTTTATGTTATTAAACTTTATATTTGAACTTTTTTGCGTAAACAAAAAGATGAAAACAATATATTTATATTCAATTGATTGATTTATATGACTAAATTCAACTTTTCTTTCTGGAACAAGATTTTAGCTTGGTTTACATTCACAATAGCATTAGTGACCTACATAATGACAGCCGAGCCCACCTTGAGTTTTTGGGATGCAGGTGAGTATATAGCGACATCGTCAAAGCTTCAGGTTGGTCATCCACCGGGTGCACCTTTATACCAGATGCTGGGCGCTGTTTTTTCCATATTTGCTCCGGAGCCTTCTCAAATCGCATTTATGGTTAATGTCATGTCAGGCATTTCTGCCGCTTTTGCCGTTTTATTCATGTTCTGGAGTGTTGTCTTGTTATTTAAAAAGATCTATCCTGATCTTGAGAATGGATCAGTTGGGCGACAAATCATGGTCTTGATGTCGGCAATGATCGGAGGTTTAAGTTTGACATTTTCAGATAGTTTCTGGTTTAATGCCGTAGAAGCTGAAGTCTACGCCATGGCCTCATGTATCATGTCTATTATGTTTTACGTCGGACTCTTATGGGAAAGAGACATGCACAAACCGAGAGGGAATCGATGGCTTATACTCATAAGCTTTATTGTTGGGTTGTCTTTTGGTGTACACTTTATGGGTCTGTTGACCATACCGGCCATTGGTTACATGTACTATTTTAAAAACACAAAAAACATAACCTTAAAAAATTTCGTGATATCAAGTTTACTTATCATAGGTGTTTTGATGTTTATTTTTAAATTTTTATTGCCTTATACATTAACCTTTTTTGCCAAATCAGAAATATTTTTCATCAATAGCCTTGGATTGCCATTCCATTCAGGAACTGTGATAGCCGGACTGGTACTCATCGCTCTGTTTGTTTTCTTACTAAAGTATACCCGTCGAAAAAATTATCCGGTCATCAATTCCGTAGTACTTTGTATCTTATTTATTTTTATAGGATTTTCCAGCTGGATCATGCTGCCTATTCGCGCAAATGCGGGAACTACCATTAATGAAAATAATCCAAGCAGTGCCCAGGCTCTTTTGGCCTACTACAACCGTGACCAGTATCCTGAAGTGAAATTATTTTACGGTCCTCAGTTTACAGATATATTCTCCGGATTAGATCCTGAAAATCCGTATTCTGACGAAGAACCAAAATATGAAAGAGACGAAGAGGCTGGTAAGTATGTCATTGTAAATGATTACAAAAATGCCAAACAAAACCCAAATTCTGCTCATGAGACATTTCTTCCCAGAATGTGGAGTTTTGAACATGCTGAAAATTACTTGGCTTATACCGGTCCTATAGAATTCACTGTTAAAGAGGAATACCAGGGAAGTGAAGAATTGACGCAGATTGTCAATAAATTCAGAAGAGATTTTGATGACGGAATGATAGGAGCTGATGGCTATATCTCTTTCCTTAAGGATTTTTCTCCATACCTGAATGTTGAAAAACCTTCAACCCTCGCAAACTTTTCATACATGCTGGAACATCAGTTTATGTATATGTATTGGCGCTATTTTATGTGGAACTTTGCCGGTCGACAAAATGATATCCAGGGTACAAATAATATCATGGATGGTAATTGGATAAGCGGTTTCAAATTTATCGATGAAGCCAGATTGGGTAATCAAGACGAATTGACTTCAGATATGAAAAACAATAAAGCCAGAAATCAATATTATTTTCTACCATTGATCCTTGGTTTTATTGGTTTGTTATTTCACTCACAAAAGGACATAAAGTCGTTTTGGGTACTTTTTGTATTCTTTTTGTTTACCAGCATTGCTTTAAAGATCTATCTGAATGAGAGGCCGTTTGAGCCCAGAGAACGGGACTACGCACTGGTAGGATCTTTCTATGTTTACTGTATGTGGATTGGTTTTGGTGTTTTCAGTATTTTTGAGGGATTAAGGAAAAAGCTCACTTCCAAAATTCTGGTACCTGTGATCAGTATAGTTTGCCTGTTGGCTGCACCTGTGTTAATGGCCAGTGAAAACTGGGATGACCATGACCGCTCCGGTCGTTATTCGGCTTTAACCATGGCCAAGAAATACCTGGATTCTGTGGATGAAAATGCCATTTTATTTACCATCGGTGACAATGATACCTTTGCGCTCTGGTATGCCCAGGAAATATTAGGTTACAGAACCGATGTTCGCGTGGTGAATACCCAGCTTTTTGCCACAGATTGGTATATCGATCAGATGCGGGTAAAAGCTTACGAAAGCGAACCCTTGAAAACCTATCTCGAGCACGAAAACTATAGTTATGGTACAAATGAAGCTGTGATCTATAATGAAGATAATCGCTTTCCCGATACACTTGACATAGATACCTGGATAAAGTTTATAAAGAGTGACGATAAAAGAACCAAGGCCGAAATGCAAAGCGGTCAATGGATGAATACTTTTCCAACCAAATACGTAAGAATACCTGTTAATAAACAAAACGCTGTCAATTCAGGCATTGTATCTCAAAAAGACGCCGATAAGATAGTCGATGAGATCGTTATAAAAATTCCGGGCCAGTTTTTGTATAAACACAGACTCTTAATGTTGGATGTTTTAGCCAATACAGATTGGAATCGTCCAATTTATTTTACAGGCGGAAGCTATGATAGTGCTGATTTTTTATGGATGAAGAGTTATCTGCAATTGGATGGTGTGTGCTATAAACTTGTACCTATCAAAACACCATTCAATCCAAAAACGGATGTGGATATGGGACGAATTGATACAGAAAAAATGTACGATATCGTTATGAAGTGGGATTGGATGAACAGTGGTAAAGACGGCATTTATTATGACGTTGAAACTCAAAGGAATTCCATAACCTACCGCAGTAATATGGCACGCCTGGCAGATTCTTTAGTCAAAGAAAATAAAGAGCAGAAGGCCGAAGAAGTGCTCGATCTTGCTATGGAAAAAATGCCAATTGAGCATTTTGGTTACTACACTTTGGTCAATCCGATTATAGAGGTCTATTATAAAATAGATAAAAAAGAAAAAGCCAGAGAGATATGGCAAAAAGTAGCAGAAAAATATCAGGAAAAATTGAGGTATTTTGGAAGCCTGAGCTACGAGCACCAGAGTGATCTTGTCGATGAAATTTCGAGTGAAATTCAAAGGTATAGGGCTTTGGTAGACCTGTTGCTTTATGTTCAGGATGATGAAATGATGCAGATTGAGGCTGAAAAATTCAATTCCTATTTAGAATTGTTTAGTTATGGTGAAGCAGAGGAAGAGCCTACGGAAGAAGATTTGATCAAGCAATTCATAGAAGATTCGGATTCGGCTGATTCTGATACAATAAGTAATGAATGATACCTTCAAAAACACCTCGTTTTATCTCCAGCTATTTTGGTAAATATGTTTGGGAAATCCCAAACGATGACAACGAGATATTTTTGACATTCGATGATGGTCCAATCCCTGAGGTTACACCCTGGATCCTGGATCTGTTGAAAAAATTCAATATTAAAGCTACATTTTTTTGTGTTGGTGAGAACATAATAAAGCACTCAAAAATTTTTGAGCGACTAATTGCCGAAGGTCATCAGGTAGGAAACCATACTTATAATCATCTCAGTGGCTGGAAAACCGATACGGATAACTACATAGACAATATTAAAAAGACAGACGCGGTTTTAAATCAGTATGGTGTCAGTACAGCATTATTCAGACCTCCTTATGGTAAACTTAAACCGCATCAGTCAAAAGCGGTTAGAAATACAGGAAAAAATATCATCATGTGGTCTGTGTTGACCAAAGATTATGACCCGGGATTAAAGTCTGATACTGTTTATAATAATTTTCTGAAAGCTTCTGCAGGCAGCATCATTGTTTGCCATGACAATATAAAGGCTTTTGATCATATCAAAAACGCTTTACCTAAAGCTATTCAGGCTCTATTGAGAAAAGGCTATGTTTTTAAAACCTTATAGACATTATTTAGATCTGAAAATATAATTCCGGTAATTATCTTTTTCATCTGAAAAGAAGTCAACAATCTCAAGATCTGCCTTATCGGCAATCCACCTTATCACTTCGTCGTCATATTTTTGCGAAATTTCTACATGCAGGCTTTCCCAGGCCTTAAAGTGGACATCTAAATTCAATTTTTCAATCTTTACATTTTGATCCTTTTTGCTGACCAAAAAACTTAGTGCCGTACCGGTTTCAGGATTATATGTTTCCCAATGTATAAACTCATCAAGATCGAAGTTGGCTTCAAAGTCATTGTTGATCCTTCGCAGAAGGTTTTTATTGAAGCTTTCAGTGATCTTGGTTTTATCATTATAAGCATCAAGAATGGTCTGAGGCTGCTTTTTCTGATCAAAACCCATAAACAATATATCGTTTTTCTGCATGTTCTCCTGAATCTGTTTCAGAAATTTAATCACATTTTCATGAAGCAGATTGCCTATGTTAGAGCCTAAAAAGAGAATGACCTTTTTTCGGTTTCTGTATTTATCAAGATCTGCTAAAATGTCAAAATATGTGCCTTGTTGAAGTTCAACTTTTACCTCAGGTATTTCGATGTGCAATGTTGATTTTAATTCTTCAAGGACACTTTTGCTGATGTCAACAGGCAGGTATTTGAAGTCATATTTTTTTTCGGCTAATTGCTTTAAAAGGATCTTTGTCTTTTTTCCGTCGCCTGCACCGAGTTCTATCAAATCAAAACCATCGGAATCAAAAAAGGTTTCGCAAATCTGTGATTTTTTTTGACTTAGAATCTCAAATTCACAATCGGTAAGATAGTATTCAGGCATGGCCATGATCTCCTGAAAAAGCTTGTCTCCTCTTTCATCATAAATATATTTAGAGGGTAAATGTTTAGGATAATCTGTTAGCCCCTTAATGACATCTTTTTCAAATTGGGTTTTTATCTTATGCATGAATTGATTTTAATAGGTTATGATTTTACGAGTCTTAGACCTGTAAACTGCCAGCGTAGATGTGGATGAAAAAAATTTCTGTAAGTTGGCCTGACATGCTTTGCTGAAGTGGCGATTGACTTCCCTCTCAATACCTTTTGATTGACCATAAATTTGCCATTGTATTCGCCAATCGCACCATCTGCTTTTTTATATCCGGGATAGGGCAGGTAGGCACTTTCGGTCCATTCCCAACATTGTCCCCAGTTAAATTGATCTTGCGCAGCTTCCCATTCAAATTCGGTTGGGAGTCGCATGCCTTTCCATTGCGCAAAAGCAAAAGCTTCATAGTATGACAAATGCGATACAGGTTTTTCCGGATCCAGATTTTGAAGCCCAGCCAAACTATAGCGATGCCATTTGCCATCAATACGGTGCCAGTATTCCGGAGAGGAGATATTGTTTTGATTTACCCAATCCCAACCTTCAGCATGCCATAGTAAAACATTTTCATAACCACCATCATTAATAAATTCAATATATTCTGCATTGGTTACAAGCTTGTTGCTGATTTCAAAATCTTCTAAATAGACACTGTGTTTTTTCAACTCATTGTCATAGCAAAAATCCTTACCGGAATGCCCTATTTGATGTAAGCCTCCATTGACTTTTAGCCATTTCTGAGGTTCTTGTTCCGTTTCGGGTTCGTTGAAATTCTCTTTGTAAACAGGAAATAAAGGATTATGGCCCAAAATGTATTTTATATCGGTAAGCAATAATTCCTGATGTTGTTTTTCGTGATGAATACCAATTTCAATGGTCTCTACAATATCATCAGGAACAGAATCCTGAATAAATTCTACCATCAATTTGTTGACATAATTTCTGTATTTGTATATCTCCTCTACAGTTGGTCTTGATAAATTACCGCGATTGGTTCTTATAACTTTATCTCCAACGCTTTCATAATAGGAATTAAAAACAAACGAAAAATCTTTGTTGTAAAGCTTATAGCCTTTGTAATGAGGTTTTAAAACAAACTCCTCAAAGAACCAGGTGGTGTGGCCCAGATGCCACTTTGGTGGCGATACATCTACAATGGGTTGAACAACATAATCTTCTGTTTTAAGGGGTTCGCAGATTTCTTCCGTTCTTCTTCTGGTTTCTGAAAAAAATTGCAAGAGTTTGTCAAATGACATAAATAGATTCCTTTTTGAGGATTTTATACAGCTACCTTTCCTTTAATATGAGGATGTGGGTCATAATTCAATAATTCGAAATCTTCAAATTTGAAGTCGAAAATAGACTTGACTTCGGGATTTATTTTCATTTCAGGTAATGGTCTAAAATCTCTGCTCAGTTGCAGCTTTACCTGCTCAAAATGGTTCGTGTAGATATGTGCGTCGCCAAAAGTATGGATAAAATCACCGTAACCCAGATCACAAACCTGCGCGATCATCATGGTAAGCAGAGCATATGATGCGATATTAAAAGGCACACCAAGGAAAATATCAGCACTTCGCTGATAAAGCTGACAAGAAAGTTTTCCTTCTGCGACATAAAAATGAAAGAAAGTATGGCAAGGTGGCAAGGCGGCTTTACCATTGGCCACGTTTTCGGCAAATGATATGCTTGTATCTGGTAATACACTTGGATTCCAGGCGGATACAAGCATTCTTCTGCTGTTTGGATTGTTTTTTATGGTCTCAATAACATCGGAAAGCTGATCTATACTTTCACTGTTCCAGTTGCGCCACTGATGGCCGTAAACTGGTCCGAGGTCACCATTTTCGTCGGCCCATTCATTCCAGATGCGCACGCCCTTATCTTGTAGGTATTTGATGTTGGTGTCTCCTTTTATAAACCATAATAACTCATGAATGATAGACTTAAGGTGTATCTTTTTGGTAGTAACCAGCGGAAAACCTTCATTTAGATCAAATCGCATCTGGTATCCAAAAACACTTCTTGTGCCTGTACCTGTTCTGTCGCCTTTATCAACGCCATGTTCCAGAACATGTTTTATCAGGTCGTGGTATTGTTTCATATTTTACTGAAAATATCTTTTAGGATTAAAATATATGGTTTAAAAATACAGAATTTAGAATAATTTATGGCTTAAAAACAGAAGATAATTAATTCGGTAGGCTTTTGATTTATTTTTCTTCCTCACTTTCAATAATATTGATTTGAGGCTCTCTTAAAGTCTGTTTGTTGGCAATATTCCTTTCTAAGGAAAGCAAGAGAGAAGGTAACAACAAAAGGTTGGACAGCATTGCAAATAAGAGGGTTGCAGAAACAAGACCACCAAGTGCAACAGTACCACCAAAACTACTGATCATGAAAACTGAAAACCCAAAATAAAGTACAATAGAGGTGTAGAACATACTTACGGTAGTTTCCCGTAAGGCAGGATACACAGATTTTCTGATCTTCCAGTTGTGTTGTTTGAGTTCTTGCCGGTATTTGGCGAGAAAGTGAATGGTGTCATCTACGCTAATGCCAAAGGCAATACTGAAGACCAGAATTGTTGATGGTTTAATAGGAACCCCTAAAAAGCCCATCATACCTGCAGTCATAAGTAGCGGAAGCATATTTGGTACAAGAGAAATTAAAATCATCCTGAATGAACGGAACATCCACGCCATAAAAAGAGCAATCAACAAAACCGCAAGGCTTAAGGAAACGACCAAATTCTTCACAAGATAATTTGTTCCCTTTTGAAAGGTAAGAGCTTTACCGGTCATGCTCACATGATAGCGTTCTTCAGGAAAAATTTTACCAAGTTTACTTTGTATTTGAGATTCTATTTCCTCCATCCTGTCCGTACCTACATCCTTCATGAACACTGTCAAACGTGCATAGCGTGCTGTAGAATCAACATAGGAGTTGAGACTTCCTTCAGATTCAAAATTTTTGAAATAAGGCAGCATGAAATTTTGTTCCTGAGAAGTAGGTAATTGATAGTATTTGGGGTTGTTATTATAATAAGCCTGTTTTGCATATTTAGCAATATTTACTACTGAAATGGGTTTGGATAACTCCGGGAAATCTTCCAAAAGTTCACCAAGCCGGTCAATTCTCTTTAAAGTAGAAAGTTTTGATACCCCGTTTTCTCTTTTGGTATCTATCAGAAATTCAAGAGGCATAATACCATTGAATTCCTTTTCAAAAAATCTTACGTCCTGGATGAATTCAGCTTTTTGGGGCATGTCTTCCAGTAAACTGCCGGAAACCTTGATGAAATAAATCCCTATGAAACTGAGCATTAAAACACCCACTGAGGTAAAGTAAATGGTGATTCTTCGGTATCTTACCATTCTTTCTATCCAGTTTACAAAGCCTTCTATCCATTTTTTGCCGAGGTGTTTAAGATGCTTTTCTTTGGGTGGAGCCATATAGCTATAGATGATCGGGATGATCAATAGGCTTAGCAAAAAAATCGAAATGATATTTATGGAAGCAACTACCCCAAATTCTTTCAGTAATTCACTTTGTGTAAAAATAAAAGTAGCGAAACCAGAGGCTGTGGTTACATTTGTCATTAAAGTGGCATTACCGATTTTTGCAATAACCCGCTGAAGAGATTTTGCCTGATTACCGTGTCGTTTTATCTCCTGTTGATATTTATTGATCAGGAAAATGCAGTTGGGAATACCTATAACAATGATCAATGGCGGAATTATGGCTGTAAGTACTGTAATTTCATAGCGCATCAAACCAATGACACCAAAAGCCCACATTACGCCAATGATTACCGTAAGCATCGAAATAAAAGTCGCTCTGAAAGAACGAAAAAAGAAGTAAAATATGAATGACGTGACCAGTAAAGCAGCCAGGACAAACCATTTGATCTCATCTATAATATTTTGAGAATTGAGCGTTCTTACGTATGGCATACCGGAAACGTGAACTTCTATTCCGGTTTTCGATGAAAAATTTTCTACAAGTGGAATAAAGTCGTCTAAAACAAAATCCTTTCGGGATTTGGTGTTTACAATAGAGTCTTCCAGATAAATGGCTGTCTGTATGGTGTTGGTTTTACCATTGAAGACAAGACCCTGGTAGAATGGTAAAGAATCATAAACATACTGTCTGAAGCCGTCCAGACTTTCATCGGTAAATTTTTTGTCAGGAAGTACAGATTCAAATTCAAACCGCTTTGGATCTACAAACTTTTTAAGATCTTTAAGGTCAGATATGTCGATGACACTTTTAATTTCATCAAATTGTCTGATAGTATCTGATAGAAAAGCCCACTGCCTGAATTTATCTGCTTTAAAAATGGTAGAATCCTGGGTTGCTACGACTATGACGTTGCCTTCGTCGCCAAACTTGTCTAAAAATGACTGGTATTCCAGATTCATGGGATGATTGTCCGGCAGCAGATTTGCTTCGGTATAAGAAAAACCGATGTATTTCCACTGGGAAATCAAAAGCGCTGTAACAATAGCAATAAGCCCAATAAAGAGTATTCTATTCCTTAAAATAGTACCTGCTATGGTATTCCAAAACCCAAAACTAAAAAGCTTTTGCATTACAGAAATCTCTTGAAAGTTCGCAAAGGTATAAAAACCAATTACAAAGCAGCATTAATAAATTAAAGCTTTAAGTTAAATGTGAATTTAAATGCGATGTTGTCTTCAAATTGTGGAAGATGATAAGCACCATATCGGTAAGCAAAGCTTAAACCAAAACCCCAGAAGATCTTGTTAAGCTCAAGCCCGGCTTCAGAATAGCCCTTATCCAGTGTGTTAAAATCTATCCCGAGATGCCTTTCCGGGTTGGTGAAATTTCCAATGGCATGCCTCGAAATAAAGACAAGTTCCGGTTGAATTTTATTTGAAATATACAAAGGTGCCAATCTGTGTTTAATATGTAAACTTGCCAGTCTGGTACTGAAAAACTCACTGAAGAACATGGTTTCAAAGCTTTTTACACCAGCTACAGAAAACCTTTCAAGGATTGTAGATTTGTTTGGTGCATTAGGAAAAGCATGAAAAGAGTGGGTGAGAGGCACATCACCAAAGGCTAAATTCCCTTCAACAGAGAATTCAGTTCTTTGGTTATTAATATGGTTGATAAAATACTCACTCTTTAAACTGATCTTTGTAAAAGCCAGATCGCCTCCCAGGAAATTACCAAAATATTGCTCTGCCTGACCGGAAATGATTGGTGAATTCTCTCTGATGTTAACCAAATCACTGTCAAACTTAAGAAATTTGCTGTTTGGAGACCATCTTACACTAAGCAGAGCCCTGGTTAAATCATAACTCTGTAGCGCTATGTTGCCGTTGATAAAGGCATAATTCTCAGTTTGAAAAATCCGGTCATAGCCTACCTTAAACTCGGACAGAATTGATGGAGATAATCTTTTTTGCAGGCTTAGAGATGTTGTTTTTTCCTTGTAGAAAAATATGATGTTGACCAAACGTGGTTCAAACAGGGAATAAACCCTTTCATCTGTGAGATAAGAATTGCTGCCAACCTCTCTGACGTCGTCGGCATAATTGGCATTCAACCACATATTAGAATCCCGGTCTAAAAGTAAACCGGTATTTACGCCAAATTTTACAGTTTTATCTTTTGTTCCGTAAGCTAAATAGCCACCAATTCTGAATTTATCAGAAAATTCGTTATTTGTGAGGCCTCCTAATCCAAGTCTTACACCTTCATAATTGTTTATTTTGATCAGTGTTTTTAAATCGGTTTTCCACTTTAGAATTGGAAAAAAGCCGTCATTTACATTTTGGATCCGGTTAATTTTGCTTAGCGTATTTTTATTTTGGATAGTTTTTTCAGTACCACTAAAAAATATACTGTCTTTTGGTGTAATTGCAATTTTTCTTTGATCATTCCAGAACGCCTTATTCTTTTCGTGGGCGTTATCTTCAACCAGAACATCAAATTTCTGATCTCTGAGATCAGTCGTATTAAATTCATACCCGTAAAAAATTGATCTGGATTGCAGTTCATTATTGAGGTCAGACTGACCCACGCTTTTCTCCTGAAGCGTGCCGATATTAATAGTTGAACCAAAAAGACTTACCGGCTTCCCACCTTTACCTGGTGTCATTTTGACTAAAATGTCCTCGGTGAGCCATAGTTTTTTCTTTGGGCTTTGGAAATAACTCTGGAAGAGGTCAAGTTTTAAAACATCATCTTTGTTAACATAGATCTGGGAAAGTGCAAAACTTTTATCTAGCCTGAAAATCCCTTCGAGAAGCTTGTCGTTAGCTTTTAGAAGAGGTGTAAATTTTATGTAAAAAAAATTGTCATTTTCCAGTATAATTTTATAGCCGTATGCTTTTGAGTTATCCTTGTGAAGCGGTGAAAAATATTCGGTTTCGAAGATCACAAAATTCTTGTCATACCAATTGATGTCGTGCATCCTGTGACTTAAAATCTGAAGGACAGGTTTACTGAAACCCTGGTTTTTTTGAGCTACAATAAACTCCTTTTCCTTATCCTGATTAATGGCATACTCAGAAATACGTTCGGAGAAAAGGTTTTCGTTTACACTTACATTTTTTAGACGATTCCTTTTGATGAGTGTTCTGTTGTATCGTTTAAAGGAAAGGTTTTTGTAATTATTATAAGGATTATTTTTTTCTGAATTTTTGAAGAATGCCTGCATGACACTTTCGGCACTATCATTTGGTGATCGTTTATCATCGAGTAAAACCTCAGTGCCAAAGGTACTTAAGAACGCTGTCTCATAAGCCTCTGAATATATTTTGAGGTCTACGGGTTTACGGTTGAACACCAACTTACCGTAGGTATTTGCGTATACAATGGTATCACCTGTAATGGCAAAAGCAAATTTGACAGGGGTATTGTTCTGGTCAAGCAGACTGATACTGAAATTGTCTTGTGCTATCAGTGTCGAATGGAGACTACATATTAATGCAACACACAATAAAATTTTATTAAGCAAGACAATTTGTTTTGAGACGAATGCTAAACCGTCATGATTTCTTTTTCTTTGACCGCGTAAATCTCCTCAATATTTTTTATGAAAGCGTCAGTAATTTCCTGAATATCCTGTTCAGCACTTTTCATTTCATCTTCAGACAGATCAATATCTTTTAATTCGTGAAGGGCACTTCTTCTGTCATTTCTAACGCCAATTTTTGCTTCTTCAGCTTCCGCTTTAGCCTGCTTAGCCAATTGTTTACGGCGTTCCTCAGTAAGTGGCGGAACATTTATGATCACGCTTTCGCCGTTGTTTTGCGGATTAAAGCCCAGATCTGCTTTCATGATCCCCTTTTCAATTTCAGGGATTAGGGATTTCTCAAAGGGCTGGATCGTTATTGTTCTGGCGTCTGGTGTATTAACATTACTGACCTGATTGAGTGGCGTCATGCTGCCGTAGTACTCAACCTGAACACCATTAAGCATACTGGGACTTGCTTTACCGGCTCTTATGTTCATCAATTGTTTTTTCAGGTAAGCAACAGAATTTTCCATAGCCTCCTTTGCCGTATCTAATACAATTTCTAAATCTTCGTTCATAATTAAATGTCGTTAATTCTTTTATAGGTTTACTTTGGTTCCGATATTTTCCCCGGAAACCACTTTGAGGAGATTACCCGGTGTATTCATATCAAAAACTATAATTGGTAATTCATTTTCCTGACTAAGAGTGAAAGCAGTTGTATCCATGACTTTCAATCCTTTCTTTAAAACATCATCAAAACTGATGAAATCAAACTTTGTTGCGCTATCGTCTTTTTCCGGATCCGCGGTATAAATTCCGTCTACTCTTGTGCCTTTAAGAATAACATCTGCTTCAATTTCAATGGCTCTTAGAACAGCAGCAGAATCTGTCGTGAAATAGGGGTTTCCGGTGCCACCACCAAAAATGACCACTCTGCCTTTTTCAAGATGTCTCATGGCGCGACGTCTTATGAACGGCTCGGCCACCTCATTGATCTTTATGGCGGATTGTAAACGGGTTTTTATGCCTTTTTCTTCACAGGCACTTTGAAGTGCCAAGCCGTTGATAACGGTTGCCAGCATACCCATATGATCGCCCTGTACACGGTCCATGCCTTTGCTTGCGCCGGCTATGCCTCTAAAAATGTTGCCACCGCCAATCACTATAGCGACTTCAATTCCTTTATCGACAACGGTTTTGATTTCTTCAGCGTATTCAGCGAGTCTTTCGGGGTCTATTCCGTATTGTCTGTTACCCATAAGGGCTTCTCCGGATAACTTTAAGAGTATTCTTTTGTAAGGCATAATAGATATTTCAACATTATGCAAATATAGGGAATATGTGTTTAGAAATTTAACTTGCATATGTGTTTTGTGTCTTATTAAATAATTACCCATTTTTGTGAGACCCTTAAAATTAAATAATCATGAAATATTTTTTTATCACATACTTGTGTTGTATTATGCTTACTTATACAAATGCCCAAAAAAAACCCTATAAAGATAAATTTGCACACACTTTCTCAATTGTTGCCAGAGACGAGAATACCGGGGAAATGGGCGTGGCTGTTCAGAGTCATTGGTTTGCTGTAGGCTATTCTGTAGCATGGGCTAAGTCCGGTGTTGGCGTTGTAGCAACGCAATCATTTGTAAATCCATCCTATGGCCCGAATGGCCTAAAGCTTATGGTAGATGGTCTTAGTGCT
>CAJXVZ010000015.1 GCA_913062845.1 uncultured Psychroflexus sp. | reverse complement strand
GAGCTTTAAAGTGATTTCTGCAAGTATTTTCATCTTTAAAATGGGCAGTAAACGTAAATAAATTCATATCTTTAATTATCTGTGATTCATACAAATATAATAAAGTAGGTGTAATTACGGATATTCAAATTATTTCTTGTTAATGGAATTGAATTCTAAAACAGATAAAAAAAAATCAAGATCCTTCAAGATGAGAATACTCATCTCAAAAAAGAGTTATCATTGCTTAAGGCAAAGAACGCTTCAAGTCGTCCTGTTTTAAACGAAAAGAGCTATGTTCAAATATTTGACGCGCTTGTAGATGAAGTCCATGTCTGGAAAATTGTAAAAGACGATAATGATGATATTGTTAACTGGATTCTTGCAGATGTTAATATTTCGGCACTCAGAGCCTGGGGAAAAACCAAATCTGAGGTTTTGGGTATGTACACCAATGAAATATTCGGCGAAAAAGCACTTAAGGAATTTTTACCAATTGTAAGAAAAATCTTTGCAACCGGTGAACCGCACAGATGGGTGAAATATTTTGAAAAAACAGATCAGTATTTATCCATGGACAGCATTCCCTTCCGGGAACATTTTATATCCACAGGACGGGATATCAGTGAGCTCATAAATATTCAAAATAAACTTAAAGACAGTAAAAGAAAACTCAATCGCATTTTTAATGCCACCTCAGAGGCAATAATCATATATGATGTTTTAACCCACGAAATATATGATTGTAACGAAGCTGCTTACAAAATGTATGGCTATACATCCAAAAAGGACATACTAAGGAAAAAGGTAAAAGACCTTTCAGCAATGGTCGAGGGTTATGGGGAAAAAGAAATAGCTTCTCACGGAATTAAAGCCCATGAAAATAACAGACATTTATTTGAATGGATTGCAAAAAAGAAAAACGGGGAACACTTCTGGGTAGAAGTAAGTCTGAAAAGAATGTACATAGGCGAAGATATCTATCTCGCTGTTGTCAGAGATATCAATGATAAGCGTATTGCCCAAAAACAACTCAAAGACAGTGAAAAATACCTGAAAGAAATATACAATGCAACTTCTGAATCAATAGCGATTCATGATATTGAAACTATGGAGATGATAGATTGCAATGATGCAACATTAAAGCTCTATGGTTATCATTCAAAAGAAGAAATTCTTTCAGTTGAACTGGGAAAAGCTTCAGCAGTCGATAAGGGTTTTGATCTTCAAAAACTCAAAAAAGAACTTAAGAAGGTTTTCAAAAATGGTGACCATACTTTCGAGTGGTTATCAAAGCGAAAAAATGGTGAAAATTTCTGGGTTGAAGTGAACCTCAAGATCGTTAAACTTCATGACACCGATCGTATCCTTACCGTTGCAAGAGACATAGACTACCGAAAAAAGGCAGAAGATGCTTTGAGGGAAAGCGAAATTAAATTCAAATCTTTAGCTGAAAATACTGCAGATGCTCTGATCATTTTTAGTAGTGATTATAAAATCCTATACGTATCGCCGGCATACACAAAACTTTTTGGCTATGCCGAGGATGAAAAACTGGGAAATTCTACACAGGATATTGCCGATATCATACATCCCGAAGACAGAGATCAAATTATTAGCGGTCTCTTTAATGCTATAGAAAATCAGGCAGAGACGCATACCTATGAGTTCAGGCTAAAGCACAAGAAAGGTCACTATATCTAGGTAAGAAACCGGGCAAAATTCATATATAACGAGAGGGGTACCTATTCTAAAGCCTACATCGTTTGTAGTAATATAG
This sequence comes from uncultured Psychroflexus sp., assembly GCA_913062845.1. GTDB lineage: Bacteria > Bacteroidota > Bacteroidia > Flavobacteriales > Flavobacteriaceae > Psychroflexus. The sequence goes on along the minus strand of CAJXVZ010000015.1, from coordinate 57,244 downwards.
ATGAACAAAAGAAAAATGAAGAACAATTAAAACTCTCAAATGCTACTAAAGACAAATTCTTTTCAATCATAGGACATGACCTGAAAGGACCATTAACAAACATTCAGGAGTTGACTCATATGCTTTTAGAAGACTTCGACACCTTCAACAAAAAGGAGTTGAAAACGATTTTTGAGCATTTGAATGTTTCTACTAAAAACTCTGTTTTCCTGCTTGAGAATTTACTGGATTGGTATCGCACTGAAAAAACCAAAATGCTCTTCAATCCTAAAGAACTTCAACTACATAAAGAAATTGTTGAAATAGTGAACCTTTTTGAGCCTATTGCAAAGAAAAAATCTATTGCCATAAAATACGCATATAACAGTGCAATGACGGTATTTGCAGACCGAAATATGTTTGATTCTATAATCAGAAATTTATTATCCAATGCCATAAAGTACACCAACGAAAATGGAGAAATTTGTATTGAAACTGTGAAATATAAGGGTTACACTGAAATAAGTATTGAAGACAATGGTATAGGCATGGATCAGGATACTATTGAAGAGCTCTATCAATTGAATGCCACAAAATCAAAAAGAGGTACAGCTCAGGAAAAAGGCACCGGACTGGGTCTATTGATCTGCAAAGAATTTATAGAGAAACATAATGGCAAATTGAATATAAACAGTAAAGCCGGAAAAGGCAGTACATTTAGTTTTAGCTTACCTGACCAGAAGTAGTTAAAAATTATCCATTTCTATAAAATAGTACTTTTGAACTTTTAAAGCATAATAAAAACTAAGAAAAAATAGGATCACCGTATTATTCATTGACGGATTTTATTGAATTTTATGGATCTATAGTGGAGCGTGTGGAATCGTAGAAAATTCGTAAAAAGTAATTTACACCTATTAAACGAGGAAGCTGTATAAAGATTTTTGAATCTTTTTATTCTAATTTCTTTCAGCATTTTATGCCTATTTCTATTGCTCTTTATAAAGTTTAATAGGCCTTCAGGGTCTATGTTCAGGAAATCGAGAAGGATACTGTTGTGATCGCGAATGGCTTACAAATCTTGAATGCGTTCAAAGCTGGAAACCTGGCCTGCCCGGCAGGCGTGTACAAAACCACTGCTATCGCAGTTATGGTTTTTATATTTTAGCCTGCGCTTACAAAAGCTTGCTTTAGAAAAAGGTAATTGATCAGGATTACAGATCCTGAATGCGCTCAATGCTGGAAATACAAAACCACTGCTATCGCAGTCCTGGTTTTTATATTTTAGCCTGCGCTTACAAAAGCTTGCTTTTGACGCTGGTCTAAAATATAAAAACCACGCTGAAAATTCAGCGTGGTTTTGTGCTAGTCGTGATCGCGACAGGATTCGAACCTGTGACCGTCTGCTTAGAAGGCAGATGCTCTATCCAGCTGAGCTACGCGACCGGATTTATGTAAACTACTTATCTGTAGTTGTAAATTTCAATATGTCATGGTCTGCTTAGAAGGCATCCCGAAACTTCGGGACAGCTGAGCTACGCGACCTTATTCCAGCTTGACTGGGATTCTCAACCCCAACACTGGTATTTTATTTTCAATATGTCATGGTCTGCTTAGAAGGCATCCCGAAACTTCGGGACAGCTGAGCTACGCGACCTTTTATGCTGCTTGTCCTGAATTTATTTCAGGAAGCTATGCAACCTTTCACAAATCGGACTGCAAAATTAATATTTTTTTGGATATAAAAAATTTATCTACCATTAAAATTTAAAAAAATTCAGGTTAGCCAATGTCTCTAAAATCAGACATACAATACCTGATACTCTTTTGATTTGTTTTATCTTTACACATGCATTAAAACCAAATTAAAATAAATTAATAAATACCATGGAAAACCAACCAGACTACAAAAGACAGTCTTCACTATTCGGACTTATATTTGGTCTATTTTCTGCTTTTTTACTTTATTTCAACTTCAAATTCGAATTAGAATCAACATTTATTCAATCGATTATCAGTGTAATTGTAGCTGTTTTGGTCGTATTTTTTCCTATCAATCAGTACAAAATTGATAATGCCAACATTTTAAAAATAAGTGATGCTCTGAAGATTGGTTTGATAACAGGTGTCATTGCCGGATTAATTTATGCGGTTTACACCTATTTTCATTACAACCAAATTGAACCCGAATTCATAACTGCTTCACTAGAAGAAAGTTATAAAGCAATTGAAAAGGAAAGCGGAAACATGACTGAAGAGCAAATTCAGCAAGCCAAAGATATGACCAAAGCTTTTGTATCTCCTTTTAGTATTGCAACCATAAATTTAATCTCCATTCTTTTAAAATCCTTTGTTATTTCATTAGTCATAGGTTTAATTAAAAAGAGCTAATGTTTGTTTCAATAGTTATTCCATTACTAAACGAAAACGAATCCCTGATTGAATTGCATTCGGGGATCAAAAATGCCATGGTAACGAACAACTATGCCTATGAGGTCATTTTTATAGACGATGGTAGCAGAGATGGTTCATGGGATACGATAAACAGAATCAAACAGGAAGATAAGAACGTCAAAGGTATAAGATTCACCAGAAACTACGGAAAGTCACAAGCGCTTCATGCCGGCTTTAAACTAGCGGAAGGCGAAATTGTCATCACAATGGACGCCGATCTACAAGACAATCCGGATGAAATTCCTGAAATGATAAGAATCCTTATGGAAAAGAACCTGGATATTCTTTCCGGATGGAAAAAGAAAAGGTATGACTCTGTATTGTTTAAAAATATTCCTTCCAAAATATTCAATCTGGTAGCCAGAAAAACCTCAGGCATACATTTGCACGACTTTAATTGTGGCCTAAAAGCTTATAGAAAAGCAGTAATTAAACATATCAACGTCAAAGGAGAAATGCACCGCTATATTCCCGTTTTGGCCAAAAATGAAGGTTTTGATAAGATCGAAGAAAAAGAAGTAATTCACCAGGCAAGAAAATACGGTAAAACAAAATTCGGTGCAGAGAGGTTTATCAACGGCTTTTTGGATCTGATCTCCCTTTGGTTCTTTTCTAAATTCGGAAAAAGACCGATGCATTTTTTTGGCGCCTGGGGCGTTTTGATGTTTGTCATTGGGTTTTTGTCAGCTGCTTTTATAGGTGCCTTAAAACTCTACAAGTTGTATAATGATCTGCCAACAATACTGGTTGTTGACAATCCATTTTTTTATATTGCACTGGCAAGTATGGTTATTGGCGTTCAATTGTTTGTAGCCGGGTTTTTAGGTGAACTTATCATTAACAATCAGCCTACAGAAAACAGGTATAAAATCTCAGAAATTATTTAGTTATGGATAAAGATATTTTAAAGAAAGCTCAGGAATGGACTACAGAACCATTCGATCTCGAAACAAGGAAAGAAGTTGAGCATCTGCTCAAAAACGATCTGAAAACCTTAGAAGAAGCCTTTTACAAAAATATTGACTTCGGTACAGGAGGTATGCGTGGAACCATGGGTGTTGGTACCAACAAAATAAACAAATATACCTTAGGTAAGAACACACAGGGCATTTCGTCTTACCTTGAAAAGGTTCTTCCGGGAGAAGATCATAAGGTAGCCATAGCCTACGATTGCAGACATAACAGTAAAACACTGGCAAAAGTTGTGGCTGATGTTTTTTCAGCCAATGGTATTAAAGTCTATATTTTTGAAGATTTAAGACCTACTCCAGAACTATCTTACACCTTAAAAAAATTAGATTGCCATTGCGGTATTGTACTAACAGCCAGTCACAATCCACCGGAATACAATGGTTACAAAGTCTATTGGCAGGACGGCGGGCAATTGGTGCCACCTCAGGATAATGATATTATCAACGAGATCAACAACTTACAATTCATTGATATCAATTTCAATGAAGATGAAGAATTGATTGAGTGGATTGGTGAAGAAATGGACCAGCAATTCATTGCAGACTCTGTAAAAAATGGTCAGCAAAACTTACCTGATGGAGCCAGAGATAGCCTGAAAATAGTATTTACTTCCTTACATGGTACTTCTATCAAATCCATACCTCATGTTTTGGAAAAAGCTGGTTATAAACATGTTGAGATTGTTGAAGAACAAGCCAAACCCGACGGAGATTTCCCAACAGTAAAATCTCCAAATCCTGAAGAACCTGAAGCTTTAGAAATGGCTTTAGCCCTTGCTGAAAAAACCAAGGGCGATATTGTGATTGGTACCGATCCAGATTCCGACAGACTTGGTATTGCTGTAAGAGATCTTCACGGCGAAATGATACTGCTGAATGGAAATCAAACCATGATTTTGATGACCTGGTTCTTATTAGAGCAATACAAGGACAAGCTAAAGGGCAATGAGTTTGTTGCCTCAACCATAGTTTCTACACCTATGATGAAAGTCATGACTGAAAATTATGGCGTTGAATATATGGAAACCCTGACCGGATTTAAGTGGATTGCAGACCTCATCAAAAAATTCCCTGATAAACACTTTATTGGTGGTGGCGAAGAGAGCTTTGGTTATATGGTAGGCGATTTTGTAAGAGATAAAGATGCGGTCACCTCTACCCTGCTCATTTGTGAAATTGCAGCTAAACTTAAAGCTGAAAACTCATCTGCATACGAAAAACTGATTGAACTTTATGCTGAACATGGTTACTACAAAGAAAAACTGATATCGCTGGTTAAAAAAGGTATTGAAGGTCAGAAACTCATTAAGCAAAAAATGATGGACTTAAGAAATGAGCCGTTGCTTGAAATTTGCGGTGAAAAGGTCGTATTGATTGAAGATTACCAAACTTCAAAAGCTAAAAATCTGCAGAGTCATGAAACCCTAGACATTGCTATCCCAAAATCCAATGTATTGATTTACTATACAGAGAATGGCACGAAAGTCGCAGCAAGACCAAGTGGTACGGAACCTAAGATCAAGTTTTACATCAGTGTAAACGAGACTTTGGAAAAGGTTGAAGATTTTGAAGAAGTGACCAAGCAACTTGATGCCAAAATTGATAAAATCTTACAGGAATTGGGCTTGGAATAGCTCTTAAAAAAACGCCATAAACCATAACAAAAATCCCGGCTAAAATTGCCGGTTTTTTTTGGTCAAAACTAAAGACAGGCCTGCCACAATTTATCTTCAGGTAAAGACGCTTCAAAAGTCATTGTATTTTTCTTTACGGGGTGTTGGATCTGAAGTGTTTTGGCGTGCAAATGTATACCGCCATCATTATTACTGCGCTTTGCACCGTATTTTAAATCGCCCTTGATCACGCAGCCTATATTTGCCAATTGAGCCCTTATCTGATGGTGTCGGCCGGTTTCAAGATCTATTTCAATAAGATGGTAATGATTTAAACTTTTAATCCAACTATAATTCAAAACAGCTCTTTTAGAGCCTTTGATCGGTTTTGGGTAGGCATAAGATTTGTTTTGTTTAGTATTTCGTTTAAGATGATGTACCAATCTACCACGTTCTTTTTCAGGCTTGTTTTCTACCAAAGCCCAATATGTCTTCCTTGTTTCCCGCTCACTGAATTGTTTGTTTAATCTGGACAGAGCTTTTGAAGTTTTAGCAAATAACAATACGCCACTGGTAGGCCGGTCTAAACGATGTACCACACCAAGATATACATTACCGGGTTTGTTGTATTTCTTTTTGATGTATGATTTAACAGTTTCGCTCAAGGGTTCATCTCCTGTAGCATCGCCCTGAACCAATTTACCTACCGGTTTATTGATGACTATAAGGTGATTATCTTCGTAGATGATGTCTGGCATGAAAAGGTTATAAGTTTATGAGGTTATCGGGTTATGGGGTTATGGGGTTATGGGGTTTATTTCAACTTATAAAATTAATTTCAATTTTAAATAATACATTCGTGCATTCGTGGCATTGCAATAATAGAGTTATTTCTTAAAATGTCAACCCAAAAATCAATGCACCATTTTGCCAGCCACCATCGTAAGGCACAACATAATCCAGCCTTAAAAATCTGAATTTCCCAATACCTAAGCGATCCAGTCCTACTGAAAACTCATGGTACGGTGTAAAGCCATCAATCAACAGGCTTTTTGAACCTATGACCAGATTAGACTTGAGATTTTTTAGCAAAGGTATTCTGTTCATCACAAAACCTTCAAAATTATGTTCAAAATGGAACTCACTATGGTTTTGATTGGTTGACCTTTCATAGTAAGGCAACAAATTGAATCTTCCAACATAATTTTCACCGGCATTTACTCTGGTCTGGTTTCCGTTGAAGTGTTTAAAATCCAGAAAATTAATTCCGTCCTGATTAAAAAACAAACCGCCGTCTATTCTGTAACTGAGTGTTCCAAATCGTGAAAGATTCAGATTTTGTCTGATGTTCACATTAAAAAAATCGTAACCATAACCAGACTCAGTTGCCGCAAAACCTTTTTGGTAGTTGAGCCTTAAGGTCGGATATTTTTCAGAATAATTATTGTATTTACCGCGTGGTGTAGTGGTATAGGTTTGTCCAAATCTTATTCTTGTATTCAAATTGAGCTTCATAATATGGTGAGTCGGGAACAATATCGACCCGAATGCTTCTGATGCCAAAGGGTTATTGGAAGTAAATCCGCCTTTATCATAGCCGAAAACATGTTCATTTCTCGTATTGATGAGCGCTTTCCTTCTTTGGTAAGACAGATTTGCACTGGCTCTGATGCCGTTTACCAATTCAGTAGAATAAGTTGCTTCAACAAATTGCCTGTCGTACAGCTTTAAAAAGTTCTCTTCGAAAAATATGGCTGCAACATTAAAAGCAATATTCGAGGTCGTATTGGATGAATTGATCTCTGTGGCTTCTACTCCACCTCTCAGGGTTAAATAGGGTTTAGAAAAATTATTGAACTTTTTCGTAAAAGTACCAACGGCCCTCAGTCTTTCATCAGACAAACCGTAATTTAAGTCTGCGCCTAATCTCCAGTATTTATGATAACCATTGAGTGTATCGCGTTTTATAAAGTATAAGCCTGTGCCAAAATTAAAACCCTGAACCGTGTTGAAGTTCGCACTTCCCAGATTAAGGAGACCACCGTAACCAGCTGACATATTTTTAGTTGAATTTTGCCAGCTGTACCCAAACAAAGGATCCAGTATCTTAAATTTATTATTAGCCTGATCTACAGAATCCTTGTACTTTTTAGAATTCCGAACCAATTGAATGCTGTCTTTTTTTTGATAATCGCTGACTTCTTCCTCAGTTAGTGGTAAAGGCCTCGCTTTTTGCCAATACAGACTATCTTTCTGATTGGCGTATTTTTCAAAAAACATGACCTCCTTTGAGAAAAAGTCATTTTCAAATTCAGGATTAAATTCATAATTACTGTAAGAAGCTACAAAATTGCCAGAACCTGAAATACCAAACAATTTCCAATTGAATTCAAAACTCTGTGAAAGCAATACCCAGAAATTATCTTTACTATTGTAGGTGAAATTTTGTTTAAAATTGATGTTTTCAATCGGTGTAGCATTGATATTTGTCCCGGTGGTATTCAAATCTATACCGTATATTTCCCAGGAATCTTCCACAATGAATATTGTACCCGAGAACACCTTATCATTCTCTCTTTTAGGAATAACTCTAATTTCATTGACCAAAAAGCCGTTTTCCTCATAAAAAACACCCTCTAACTTGTAAGAGTAATAATCAAAGGCAAAATCGGCAATCGGAGATACCAATTGTACATTTACTTCAACGGTATTGTTGTAATATGAATTTTTGAAATCCTGGGCTGAATTAAAACTGAATCCATTGTCATCACCACTGACTTTTGATGCAATGATATTTTCTTTAAAGTCATCCGGAGCTTTAAAAGCGATCTTTGAAACCGTTTCACTAAGATAGACTATACCACTTCGGGTGGAATCCAATGAACCATCCAGATCACCAACCTCCTGACCAAAGATCTTTTCCGGTACATTTTCAACCTTCCAGAGACCTTTGGAATAAAAATCTGCTTTGTAAGACAGGCGTTTAGCCAAATTTGCCTTCCGGTTTTTGATCGCGTTTCTGATTATCCTGTTCGCAGGATTCTCACCGGCTTTGACAACAACCTCATCAAGATTGGTTTGTGTTGTTTTTAAGATTATCTCAATATTCTTGACTGTTGACAGCTCTTTTATATCAACGAATTTTGTTTCGTAACCAAGATATTTGAATACTAAACGGTCATTTTTGTGTCCTGAAACCTCCAACTGAAAAGCGCCATCAAAATTGGTTGTTGTGCCTTTGTAGGTGTTTTCGATGTAAACATTTACACTCGTTAGAACATTACCACTGTCGTCATAAACAACACCTTTTATCTGTTGTGCTGATGAAATATAAAGCATAAATAAAAATGCAGATGTGAATATTTTTTTCAATGCTAAAAGGTTTAAGGTAACAATGAGACGAACGCATGCAAAAATTGTTACGGTTGGTTGGTGACGACTAAGATTTGATATGAACTAATCTTCTAAAACAAACTCTATATTGAAGCTTTCAGGGTTTTTAAGATATTCCATAAAATTTCTCTCAACGGTTACTGTTTTTCTGTCCTGACTAAAAAATGCTGTAGAATCAGACACAGATTTTACCGGTTTAAAAAAATGATACTCCAGCTTGTAAGTTGAGTTTTGAAAAAACATTTCCATTTCCCCAATGCTATCTATTTGTGCATTAAGCAGTTCTCTGTCAATAACTTCAACATTTCTTTTAAAAACATTATTTTCAAATTTATAGGTTACAGCTGAGCTACTATTGCCACTTAAAGCTGCCAAAGGCTGGTCTTCCGGGTTTGGAGTATCTCCTAATCCCTGAAGATTAGACATTTCTGAAAACATATCTGTAAGTTCAGAAGCTTTATCAAAATCTGTCATCAGGGTAAAAGACATTTCCTGTTCTTCGGGCATCATCTTCATTTTAAGCCTGAATTTTTCCAAGGCCTTAAATTTTGCCTGTTGATCTGCCGGCAGCCCGGCAATACTATCTCTCTTCTCATCCAAAAGTGTTTTAAAATCCATAATGGAGTCAAAAGATTTGTCACTCTCGGTAAATTCGTCGCCAGCCAGTTTCATCAGCTGGGAAGCATCCATGTGAAAGGCCATACTTCCGGATCCATCTGGATTAACGTAAATTTTTTCTTTAAAGGAACAACTTTTTAAAACGAGCGCTAAAACAAAAATGAAGGATAAATTGACAAATAACTTTTTCATGTTGTAGATTTTTGGGATTAAATATATTCAAAACCATCAGTCGCAGAAACAATCTAATTGTTAAAAGCTTTTTTTACCCTGTCTAAACGCCTTTTGGTGTCTCGTTTTTTGATATCTTCTCTTTTGTCATAAAGTTTTTTACCCTTACAAAGCGCTATTTGTAATTTTGCAAAACCCCTGTCATTGATAAATAAGCGTAGTGGAATTATGGTTAGACCTGTGTTTCTGACTTCTTTGTATAGCTTTTTCAATTCATTTCGGTTCAATAACAGCTTACGTTCAGTCTTAGGTTTGTGGTTAAAATGTGTCGCATGAGAATACTCTTCAATAGTCATATTAACTACAAACAATTCCTGATGGTCGTTGAATTCACAAAAGCTTTCAGCTATAGAAGCCTTTCCATCCCGGATAGATTTGATCTCAGTTCCTACAAGCTTTATACCGGCAGTATATTTATCTAAAATCTCATATTGAAATTTGGCTTTTCTGTTCTTAATATTAATGTTGTTCTTACTCATAAATCACTTTTATTTAATCTGTCATAAATCATTTCCAGAGCTTTGTTGACAGCCTTTTTGGTGACACGTTCTCTGTGGTTTCCAAAACTGAATTTTTCTACAATAACGTCTTCATTATCTGCCAAAGCTATAAAAACGGTTCCTATCTCTGCATCACTATCGCCTTTTGTGGGTCCGGCATTGCCCGTTGTCGCAATAACTATATCACTTTTGAACATATTTTTTGCCCGAACAGCCATTTCCTTGGTAATTTCTGCGCTAACCACCGAGTGTTTTTGAATAAAATCTTCAGGAATGTTCAGGACATCGTGTTTTGCAGAAGTGGCGTAACTCACTATACTTCCTTTAAAGTAGGCTGATGCACCGGGAATCTCAGTAAAAATGGAAGCTAAACGTCCTCCTGTACAACTTTCGGCAGTTGCCAGGGTAAGACCCTTTTGAGTCATAAGTTTGGCAACATTTTCCTCGATTGTATTTTCATCTTCGTAGCCTTTGATGATATCTCCAATATGGTCTTTTAATTTTTCAACCTGAGCATTAATAGCATTCTGCAGCAGGTTTTCGTCATCACCTCTGGCGGTTAACCTTAGACGGACTCTACCCAGGCTTGGTAAATAGGCCAGCTTAATGAACTCCGGCAGATTATTTTCCCAGTCTTCAATTTTGTCTGCAATTGCACTTTCGCCTAAACCATAGGTCAACACAGTTTTATGAAAAATAAATGGCCGGTTAAATCGATCTTTTAACCTTGGCAAGACTTCATTTCTAACGAGAGATTTCATTTCAAAAGGCACTCCTGGCATAGACACAAAAACTTTTCCATCTTTTTCAAACCACATTCCCGGCGCTGTTCCGTATGGATTTTTTAAAGCCAAACATTTTGATGGCAAATATGCCTGTGAGCGATTGGCCTCTAAAATCGGATGACTGATGTATTTCCTGAAAATGTCTTCAATATGCACCAGAGTGGCTTGATCTAAAACCAGTTCATCATTAAAGTATGTACACAGCGTATGCTTGGTCAGGTCGTCTTTTGTTGGCCCTAATCCTCCGGTTGTTATGATGATGTCAGCCCGCTCTTCGGCATCTGCCAGAGCCTTAAGTATAATGTCTTTTTCATCTTTAATCGAGGTGATCTGAATAACTTCAACACCAATGCTATTCAGCTGCTTACCTAAAAATGCCGAATTGGTATCAATGATCTGACCTATCAATATCTCGTCTCCAATAGTTATAATTTCTGCAAACATCTACTTTACATTTACTTTAAACACCTTATGATCTTCAATTTTGCCTGTCAACACATCGCCTTCGTTGACCTTACCAACGCCTGAAGGCGTACCTGTAAATATAATGTCTCCTATTTTCAAAGTAAAAAATTGAGAAACATAAGAAATCAATTCATCTATTTTCCAAAGCATGAATTTTGTATTGCCGTCTTGAACGACTTCTCCATTTTTTGATAAGCTAAAATTCAGGTCATTCAGATCAAATTTATCTTTCTCAAACCATTTTCTACCAATCAATGTAGCACCGTCGAAGCCTTTGGCCTTTTCCCAGGGCAAACCTTTGGCCTTAAGTTTGGCCTGCAGGTCTCTGGCTGTAAAATCTATTCCTAAACCTATTTCGTTATAATATTTGTGTGCAAATTTCTCACTGATGTACTTTCCTAAACGATTGATTTTTACCAAAACCTCAACCTCATAATGCACGTCTTCAGAAAATTCAGGAATTACAAAGGGATTTGATTTTGGAAGTACTGATGAATCCGGTTTAATGAACACCACTGGTTCTTCAGGTTTTTCGTTTTGAAGCTCTTCAATATGCTCAGTATAATTTCGACCGATACAGATGATTTTCATAATTTCTTGACTAAAATCACAAATGTAAGCTTTGAAAAAGGTTTAATGATTTAAAATTAAGCTAAAAACCGGTTAGAATTGAGTAAGTAGTATTGAGTATTTAGTAATGAGTATATAGTAATGAGAAATTAGTACAAGTAAATATAATAAGGCTATTAACACGTATTGTTTAATACTGAGAAGATTTAATCCTTAGCCTTGAGCTTGAAGATGAATTAATATCTACATTTACCGGATACACATTGCCTGAACATATCTTTGCATTACCTTCTACTTACAATTGCTTACTGCCTACTGAATACTGAACACTGATTACTGAACACTGAATACTGAACACTGATTACTGAACACTGAACACTGATAACTGAACACTGATTACTGAACACTGATTACTGAACACTGATTACTGAACACTGATTACTGAACACTGAATACTGAACACTGAATACTGAATACCGACTACCGACTACTCACTTAAAATCATAATTAAGCCTAAAATAGTTGTCCCAAAATGATAAATTATTACTTTTGTGGAATTCAAAAATTATAATTTTAGATTATGAATCTTCACGAATATCAAGGTAAAGAAATTCTCAATAGTTTTGGTGTTAACATTCAGCGTGGTATTGTTGCGACGACACCCGACGAGGCTGTGGAAGCAGCAAAAAAACTCACTGAAGAAACCGGTACAGGCTGGCATGTCATAAAAGCTCAGGTTCACGCCGGTGGTCGTGGAAAAGGCGGTGGCGTAAAGCTCGCAAAAAACCTCAAAGAGGTTAAAGAAATTGCCGTTGAAATCATTGGTATGAATCTGGTTACACCACAAACTTCAAAAGAAGGTAAAAAAGTGCATCAGGTACTTGTTGCTGAAGATGTTTACTATCCTGGTGACAGCGAACCGGAAGAATACTACATGTCCGTATTACTCGATCGTGCCCAGGGCAAAAATATGATCATGTATTCTCCTGAAGGTGGTATGGACATTGAAACAGTAGCAGAGAATACACCTGATAAAATTTTTACTGAAGTTGTAGATCCTGCGACAGGCTTACTCCCTTTTCAAGCCAGAAAAGTTGCTTTCAACCTAGGTTTATCAGGTAAAGCGTTTAAAGAAATGACAAAATTTGTTTCTGCGCTTTATAAAGCTTACACAGAGTCCGATTCATCTTTATTTGAAATTAATCCTGTATTAAAAACAAGTGATGACAACATTCTTGCTGTAGATTCTAAAGTAACTCTTGATGATTCAGCCTTATTCAGACATAAAGATTACCAGGTGTTAAGAGATGTAAGAGAGGAAGACCCTGCTGAAGTTGAAGCTAAAGAAGCTGGTTTGAGTTATGTCAACCTTGATGGTAATGTTGGTTGTATGGTTAATGGTGCCGGACTGGCTATGGCCACAATGGACCTGATCAAACAAGCTGGTGGTGAACCTGCAAACTTCCTTGATGTTGGTGGAACAGCCGATGCAAAACGTGTAGAAGAAGCCTTCAGATTAATCCTTAAAGATGAAAAGGTAGAAGCCATACTCATTAATATATTTGGCGGTATTGTCCGCTGTGACCGTGTTGCTGAAGGTGTGGTTGAAGCTTATAAAAATCTGGGTGATCAAATTAAAGTGCCAATCATTGTAAGATTACAGGGTACAAACGCCGATCTTGCCAAAGAAATTATAGACAACTCCGGACTTAATGTAGAAAGTGCCGTACTTTTTCAGGAAGCTGCTGACAAAGTTCAGGAAGTGTTAAGTTAACTTCATTATTATATATTTGAGTTTTTTAATGACCTCTAAGAGATAATCTTAGGGGTTTTTACATTTATTATATTATCTTTAAAATTATGAAAACCACAGCCAAACACAATGAACGCATCGCCAAAATGACTTTTTCATCTGTATATCCACATTACGTCACAAAAGTTGAAAAGAAAGGACGAACTAAAGAAGAATTACATCAGGTGATAACCTGGTTAACCGGTTTTGATGATGATCAATTGCAAAAATGGATTGATAACAAGGTTACTTTTGAAACTTTTTTTGATCATGCCAATCTTAATCCGAATGCGAACCTCATCAAAGGTGTGATTTGCGGCTACCGCATTGAAGATATTGATAATGAGCTCACACAAAAAGTGCGCTATCTGGACAAGCTCGTCGATGAACTGGCCAAAGGCAGAAAAATGGAAAAAATATTACGAACAAAGTAAGTCCTTAAAACTTGAATATGAATCATAAAATTAATCGTCTTCACATGCTTTTATTATTGCTGGTAAGTATGTTTTTATTTCAAAGTTGTACATCACCTCAGACAAAAAAAGGCTTCAATTATCCGGATGTAAAAATCGTAAGTGCCATGAAGAATGTCATGTGGAAAGGAGAGCTTGAGGGAAAAATAAAACTGGACAGCATTTCGAATAAAAATAATCTTTATGGTCTGGGTCCTTTGGAGGGCTTACAAGGTGAAATACTGATAAATGACGGGGTAAGCTATATTTCAAAGGTAAAAACTAACAAAAGTATGCAGGTTGAAACTTCGTTTAATGTATCTGCACCCTTCTTTGTCTCAGCAGAAGTTAAGCAATGGCAAGAAATTAAATTACCGGACTCAATTCGTAACATTGAACATCTAGAGATCTTTATCGATAAAAAAACGAAAGACAGAAAAAGACCATTTGCATTCAAACTTAAGGGTCGTGTTAAGTCAGCTAAAATTCATGTTCAAAATTTGCCTGAAGGCACTATGGTCTCTTCACCAAAAGAAGCGCATCAAGGTCAGGTGAATTATTATTTAAAAGATAATAATGTTGAAATTATCGGTTTTTTCTCCACCGAACATCAGGGTGTTTTTACACATCACGATTCTTATCTGCACATGCATCTCATCACACAAGATGAGACAATGATGGGGCATTTGGATGATGTTGATTTTGGTAAAATGACCATTTACTTCCCACTTTATTAAAGATTTTACTCAATTTACCAACAACTTTGCATAGTTTGGTACAGAAAAACTTCTACATTATGAAAGCAAAATTTATTTTACTTCTAATTTTATTTACTGTAGTTCTCTCCTGTAAGAATAGAAAAGACGAAATAATAATTAAAAAGTCTGAATTACTTGAATATCTCAAAATTATAAGCCATGACAGTATGCAGGGACGTTTTTTCGGCACACCAGGAAATCTTAAAGCTCAAAAATTCATTGCACTAGAATTTGAGGATATTAGGCTCGAACCTTTTGCTTCTGGAGGTTTTATTCAGAAATTCTCATACACTTTTCAGGATGAATTCAGACAGCAAATTTATCCTGTTACAGATAGTCTTGAAGGAGCTGACAAAATCCCGGATACCACAGTTTACGGAGGAAATGTAATTGGCATAATTAGAGGCAATACGGATAAAACCATTATTATTTCCGCCCATCATGATCATCTTGGTGTTCAAAATGGTGAAATCTATAACGGTGCAGATGATAATGCTTCTGGTGTAGTTGCCTTAATAAGTATGGCTAAATATTTCAAACAAAACCCACCTCAGCATAATCTTATCTTCACAGCTCTGGATGGTGAAGAAATTTCATCTCTGGGCGGTAAGTATTTTCTTGAAAACTATCCGCTGCCACTAAACGACATCGTAATGAACATCAATATGGACATGATATCACACAACAATAAAAATGAACTTTATGCCTGTGGTACTTACCACTATCCTGAATTCAAACCTCTGCTAAAAAAATTAAGCCAAGACAGTGCTGTTCAACTAAAATTTGGACATGATGAGCCCGATAATCCTGCAATAGATGACTGGACCTACGCTTCTGATCATCGGCTCTTTCATGAAAAGGATATACCTTTTATTTATTTTGGTGTAGAAGATCATAAGGATTACCATCAACCTACAGATACCTTTGAAAACATCAATTCTGATTTCTTTCTCAAAGCTGTGGAAACTATAACAAAAGCGGTCAGAATACTTGATCAGAATATTTAAACCTACGCTTCAATTTAATATGTGAAAATTACTTAATTTTAGGCAAACTTAAACCTTAATTCTCATGTCATACTTCAAATTCAATCTGTTTTATATTTTTCTTGTTTTACCGCTATATACCATTGCTCAGAATACTGAAGATACCAGACTGATGCATTCACCAGCCATCAGTGAAAAGCATATTGCATTTATTTATGCAGAAGACCTTTGGATTGCAGACAGAGATGGTGAAAATCCAAAAAGACTGACCATTGATGAAGGTGTGGAATCAAATCCTGTGTTTTCACCGGACGGCACTATGATTGCCTTCAATGCTGAATATGACGGTAACACCGACGTGTTTATCGTGCCGTCTACAGGAGGTGTGCCTAAAAGGCTGACCTGGCACCCAACCTGGGACAGAGTATTGGATTTTACATCCGACGGAAAATCGGTTTTATTCAGTTCTCCAAGAACAACATTTACAAACAGACATTCAAAATTATATACCATAAATACAGAAGGTGGACAACCTAAAGAACTGCCAATCCCTACCGGTTTCAGAGGAAGTTATTCTGCCGATGGAAAATATCTGGCTTATGTGCCAAACTACGAAGTTTTTAACCAGTGGAAACATTACCGTGGCGGAACACTTGGACGCATCTGGATCATGGATCTGTCAACAAATGAAGTTGTAGAAATACCAAAACCAAAGACCTACAGTAATGAAGCTGACCCTCAATGGGTTGGTAACACACTTTATTTTAGAAGTGACCGTAATGGTGAGTTTAATTTGTTCTCCTACGATACCAATACCAAACAGATACAGCAACATACAGACTATGATGATTTTGGTGTTTTAAGTCTGAATGCCAATGGAGAACAGCTTATTTATGAACAAGCCGGCTACCTTTTTGAGCATGATAAAAAATCAAATTCAAACAAAAGGATTAAAGTTGGCATAGCCACTGACCTGCTTGAACTCAGAGAAAGGTATGTATCCGGTAGTCAATATATCAGAAGCGCAGGAGTGTCACCTTCAGCTTCGAGGGTTGCCATAGATTTCAGAGGAGATATTGTGACTATTCCTGAAAAATATGGTGATGTGATTAATCTGACACAAACCACCGGTGTTCACGAGAAGTACCCGAAATGGTCTCCTGATGCCAAACATCTGGCATATTTTTCAGATGAATCCGGTGAATATGAATTACACATCAAAAATTTTGAAAATGAAGACATTAATAAGATCAAACTTAACGGTGCCGGTTTTTACGCCTACCCCTATTGGTCTCCGGATTCTAAGAAAATTGCTTTTGTAGATAACAGCAGATCGCTTTATGTGGCTGATGTCTCATCAAAAAAAGTAACCAAGATCGATTCGGATGAGTTGTATACACCAGGAGTCTATCGCGACCTGTTTGGTTCATGGTCTAAAGATTCAAAATGGATAAGCTACACCAAAATCATTGAAACCAATTTTGAACAGGCATTTGCATACAGTCTTGAGGAGAAAAAAGCTTATGCCCTAAGTGACGGGCTTTCCAACGTTACCGAACCCACCTTTGACAGCAGTGGAAAATACCTTTTCATACTGGCTTCAACGGATGCCGGACCTGTGGTGAATTGGTTTGATCAGTCTAATCAGGATATGGAAATGACCAATTCGATATATCTGGTAACACTTCAAAAAGACTTACAATCTCCGCTGGCCAGACGAAATGATATGGAAGTGATTGAAGAAGCAGAAGAAAAAGAAGAAAAAGATGAAAAAAAAGACAAGGACAAAAAAGAAGATGAAACCATAAGAATTGACTGGGATGGTATTTTTAATCGCATCATCAGTTTACCGGTTAATGAAGGCATGTATTCCAATTTGGCAAGTCCTGAAGAAGGAAAATTGTACTTTGTGTCTGGTGCTCAAAATGGAAGCTCTTCTTTAATGTCTTATGATCTAAAAGAGAGAAAAGCAGAAACTATAATGCCTGCCGATTATTTTGAGATTGCAGCAAAGGGCAAAAAAATGTTGTTTAGAAATGATGGCGCCTGGGGAATATCAGCTGTTGGCAAAAAACCTGAAAACGGTATGCTGGATACCAATGCCATTAAAATCAAAATAGACCCGAGAGAAGAATGGCCGAACATATTTTACGAAACCTGGCGAGTAAACCGGGATTACTTTTATGACCCAGGTATGCATGGCGTGGACTGGGAAGCGATGAAGACAAAATACGAAGTTCTCCTTCCTGATATTTCCTGCAAAAGTGATCTGTACCGTATCATGCAATGGATGTGCAGTGAGCTTGGCGTGGGACATCACCGCTTTGGCAGCCGCGGTGATAACCTCAACAATCCGGATTATATTCCCGGAGGCTTACTGGGCGCAGATTATAAGGTGAATAATAACCGCTATCAGATTTCAAAAATTTATGGCGGCTTAAACTGGAATCCTGGTCTTCGTTCACCACTTACCGAACCCGGCGTAAATGCTGAAATAGGCGACTACATTATTGCTGTAAATGGAAAAAACCTGACTGCGGATGATAACCTCTACGCCGCCTTTGAAAATACTTCAGGAAAAATAGTCAACCTGACGCTTAGCGAAAATTCAGATGGAAATAATGCCAGAATGGTGAGTGTTGTCCCTGTTGGAAGCGAGTCATCATTGCGAAACAGAGACTGGATTGAAGGCAATATTAAGAAGGTTAATGAAGCTACAAATGGTCAGGTGGCTTATGTGTATGTGCCTAATACGACAACAGCAGGGCATGAATACTTCAAAAGATACTTCTACCCACAAGTGAATAAAAAGGCCGTGATCATCGATGAACGCTTTAATGGCGGCGGACAGTTGGCCGACTACTATATTGACCATTTGAGAAAACCTTATCAATCTTCCTGGGATTTTAGATATGGCAAAGACCTGATAGCTCCGAGCGGTACCATTCATGGCCCTAAGGTCATGCTGATAGATGAGACTGCCGGTTCCGGTGGTGATTACCTACCCTATCTGTTCAAGCGTTTTAATCTTGGAACTGTCATAGGCAAAAGAACTTGGGGCGGATTGGTTGGTGTCTTAGGTTATCCGGAATTTATTGATGGCGGCTCGGTTACTGCTCCTAATGTAGCCTTCTACAACGAGGACGGCTTCAATATTGAAAATGAAGGCGTGGCTCCTGATATTGAAGTGGAACAATGGCCAAAAGAAGTCATGCAAGGTAAAGATCCTCAACTTGAAAAAGCCATTGAAATTGTATTAAAAGATTTAGAAAAAAACAAAGTAAGCTATCCACCAAAACCTGAATATCCGGATGTTACTAAAGACTAATCTGTAATTGACGAGAGATAGAATTTACTTGATGACCGCTTTTATATGTTAGCAGTATAATAAAGTTATTATAAGGTATCTTAATTTAAGCATTCCAAGACCTAAGGGTTTGTATTTTGTGGCAAAAAAATGATGCCAAATACTATGGAATGGAACGATGTAAAAACATCAATAGAAAAGGAAATATCAGAAATAGGTGTAGAAAGAGGGGAATTTGTTGTGTCTGCCATGACAAAGGCGGTAGCCAATGCCATGAACTATTTTTTAGAACACAGCCATGAGCAAGACCTGCCTGCCCTTGATATCGGGACAGGAACAGCTTACCATACGGCTTTATTACTCTCAAAAAAATATCCGAGAGTTATATCGGTTGATATTAACCCACAAGCCATTACTTATGCCAAAGATCGAATCAACAGATTTTTACCGGATATCAAACAATTTGAAATTGGAGACTTTCAAAGCTTTGTAACACAATCTGAAGGCTTAGAACAGGCCGTTAATTTTTACAATTACGATTTAAACAAGGTCGCCCAAAACAAGGATTTTAAATATGCATTAGCTTCTTTTAACCCGCCAATTTTATATCCTTTTCATAAAGTAACTTACGAGAAACCTGCCACAAACGGTGTTTACTTTGAGAATGAAGACATTAAAGATGAAAGAAACGATCTGCTTTATCAACTTTACGATACCATTGCAAAAAACAATCTCAAAAAAGGTTCTCATATCCTCTGCATCTGGGCTAACCTAAACAGGCATCTGGTTGAAAAAGAACCTTTCAAGAGCAATGATCCGGAATACGTACATCCTTCTGTTATACTGGAGAACTGGTTTGACTTTGAGTTTGAAAATGAACCGGAACCCTTTGAAGACTTTTATTGCCATAAAACTGTTTTAGGCGCAGGCTTTTTTAATCAAAGTGAAACCGGTAAATTGTATTCTGCGAATATCAGACACGGTATAGAAAATGATTATTATTCAAAACTTCTTATTCCAAGTGAAGATGAGAGCTTAGCAGGCACATACTTTAATTTTGGAGTCTTACATTTGGAAAAAACATCTGATAACGAAAATAAATTTAAAATCATAAACGGCAGTTCAAAAGGTTAAAAACACAATATGCAGAACATAAAGAATAAATATTTTAACATATCAATTCCTGTTTTTGTTCCTGCTGCGATGATCACCCTTATTTTTGTATCACTGACGATCATCTTTGATCAACAGGCTGAAGCTGCATTTTCAGGTTTCAGGGGTTTCATGTCAAAAAATTTGGGATGGCTGGTAAATATTGCTATCAATTATTTTCTGTTTTTTGTGGTCTATCTTGCAGTAAGCAAATTAGGCAAGATCAAAATAGGCGGTGCCAACGCAAAGCCAGACTTTAGCAAATTTTCCTGGGTAGCTATGCTTTTTTCTGCCGGCATGGGCATTGGTCTGGTTTATTTTAGTGTAGCTGAGCCTATGCTCAATTTTAACAATCCTATAGACGCTGGAATGTCCGATCTGGAAAAATCCAGGGTAGCTATGAAGCATACCTTTCTGCATTACGGCTTTCATGTCTGGGCAATTTATGCTTTGATGGGCGTAGCTTTAGCCTATTTTACTTTTAACAAAAATACACCTCTATCCATTAAGTCAACCTTAAAACCTTTGTTTGGCAAGTGGATGTCCACCGGAGCAGGCTATGCTATAGATGTTGTGGCAGTTCTGGCAACGCTGTTTGGTCTGGCAACAACTCTTGGCTTTGGGGCGGTTCAATTTTCTTCAGGGGTTTCACTATTAACAGAAGTGCCTAATGGTAAAACATTACAAATCCTTTCAATTGTTGGTATCACTTTAATTGCAACGGCTTCCGTACTTTCTGGTTTAAATAAAGGTTTGAAGTACCTGAGTAATCTCAATATCATCCTGGCCTGTATATTATTCATTTTTATTTTGATCATAGGTTCAACTGCATATTTGTTTGACGGATTCGTAGAAAATCTGGGATTGTATATCAGAGATCTGTTTCAGATGAGTACTTTTAGAAATCAATACGCTGAAGAAGGTCAATGGTTTAAAGGTTGGTCTATGTTTTACTGGCTTTGGTGGATTTCCTGGTCACCTTTTGTAGGTACTTTTATAGCCAGGATTTCAAAAGGCAGAACCATAAGAGAAATAGCTATTTACGGATTACTGGTACCTGCACTGTTTTCATTTTTATGGATGTCTGTGTTTGGTGGAACTGCTCTGGATATGCAATTGAATGGCGTAGCGGATCTGGCCAGTGTGGTTTCTAAAGACAGCTCTCTGGCCTTATTCAAAATGCTTGAAGAGCTACCTTTTTATGACATTACGGCTGCACTTTGCATTTTCCTGGTTGCCACTTTTTTTATAACCTCATCAGACAGTGGCTCTCTGGTCGTGGATTTTATGACTTCCGGCGGTAAGCTTGATGCTCCAAAAGGACAAAAAGTATTTTGGGCTTTTATGGAAGGTGCTATCGCCATTGCTCTATTGGTAGGTGGTGGACTTTCTGCCTTACAATCAGCATCTATTTCGACGGGACTGCCCTTTGCCATTATTTTGTTTTTTGTAAGTTTATCCTTGTTGAAAAGTCTGAGAAAAGATAAACAAATCGATTCTTGATACTTTCATCTGGAGTTACCCTGAGCTGAACCATAGGAAACCACCAAGGTCACAAATAATGCGCAAAGTTCACGAGGCTTTGTGGCCTTTGTGAGTAACTTTGTGCACTCTGTGGTTTTAAAAACATATTAGCATGAAAAAAACATTGATCATTGGCGCCTCTGACAAACCTGAACGTTATGCCTACAAAGCTTTACATCTATTACAATCTAAAGGCCATAAAGTTGAAGCCATAGCACGAAGACAGATGCGCATTTCCGGCGTTGAGGTGCAAAAAGACAAAGTTCAGTTTGAAGATCTACATACGGTGACGCTTTACCTGAGCGCCAGATTTCAGCCTGAATATTACGACTACATCCTGCAACTGAAACCCAAAAGAGTCATATTCAATCCGGGTACAGAAAATCCGGAACTGGTAAAAATTCTTGAGGAAAACAACATTGCCTACGAAATCGCCTGTAATTTAGTTATGCTTCACACGAATCAATACTAAACCGAGAAAGGTCAGAAAACCATTGAGAATCAGAATAAAAAACCCGAATTCAAAATTAAACCATTCAGAACAGATCCAGCTGATAAGAAATGACAAAATGGGAGATAAAACAGCTACTATCGGAATAAACCGGTCTTTAATTTTCCATTTGGTAAACATGCCCAAGGCGAATAAACCTAATAATGGCCCGTAAGTATAACCTGCAAACTGAAAGAGTTTATTGATGACACTCTTGTCCTGTATAGCGTATTCAAAAAGTAACATAGTCAGAATGAGAACCAAGGAAACCCCTACATGTGTCATTTTTCTGACCTTGACCTGCCTTGCTTTTGGATAACGTTTTTCTATATTGAGAATATCAATACTGAATGAAGTTGTAAGTGAGGTTAATGCACTATCTGCACTGGAGTAGGCCGCGGCGATAAGTCCAAGTAAAAAGAAAATACTCACCGCCAATCCCAGGTCACCACTCATGGCAATGGCGGGAAACAAATCATCTTTTTCAGCTGAAATGCCATTAGAATTAGCGTAATCTGTGAGCAGCAAACCTAAGAACAGGAATAGAAAATTTACAATCGTCAAAATAATGGTAAATGAAAAAATATTTTTCTGGGCATCTTTCAAATTAGGACAAGTCAGATTTTTTTGCATCATATCCTGGTCGAGGCCGGTCATCACAATTGCAATAAAAGCACCGGATATGAATTGCTTAAAAAAGAAATCACCTGAATGCCAGTCTTCAAAAAAGAACATCTTAAACGTTTCCTGCGTCTCAAGGTAATCTGAAATCCCTGAAAATGAAATATCCATATCATGCATGAGCAGTACGATAGAGACGCCAAGAGAGATCAACATGAATAAGGTCTGCAGACTATCTGTCCAAACAATGGTTTTGATGCCACTCTTGAATGTATAAACCCATATCAAGATAATGGTAATGGTTACAGTGATGTAAAAAGGGATATGGAGTTCATTAAAAACGATAAGCTGTAAAACACCGGCAACAAGGAACAGCCTGAAACTTGCACCCACTATTCGGGACAACAGAAAGAAAGATGCTCCGGTCTTGTATGCGTAAAAGCCATAGCGTTGCTCGAGATAAGTATAAATTGACGTCAATTGGAGTTTGTAGTACAAAGGCAAAAGCACCAAACTGATTACGGCATAACCAATGGTGTAACCTAAAACAACCTGAAAATAACTAAAGCCTGATGTTTCTACAGTCCCTGGAATAGATATAAAAGTCACTCCGCTTAAGGAAGCGCCGATCATTCCAAAAGCGACTAAATACCAAGGCGATTTGTTATTGGCTTTAAAAAATTCTTCATTACTTCCGCTTTTTTGAGTGAGGAAAGATATGCCGACCAATACGACAAAATAAGCAACAATAAGTAGTAATATTTCTGTTGGACCCAATAGAATAGCGTTTGGGCAAATGTAGAAATATTGCCTTAAAAAACAGCATTAAAAAATTCAATAAGCTTAAATGGTTTCTCTGAATAAGAATTCGTAGGACAGACTTAGTTTTTACAAGTTTGAATTTTTATAAAAATTATGCTTAATCATCCATTTTTTGGATTGACGAATCAATATAAGAATTCAAAAACACTTCGTAAAAGCCCGGAATACTAATAACTACATTAAGAGCTTATACAAAATCTTTAAAACGACCAGACAAACGAAACAGGCAGATTACGACTATCTGAAGTTTTGGTTGTTGCTAATCTCCGTTATTTCATTCTGAGGTGACTCATTTTTTTCCCAGGTCATTTTAAGAAACTTGTAGAGACCAAAAGTCATCAAAAAGCCAAAGGGCAACATCATTATTCCGAAAAGTGTATCATTTATTCCATCAATTAATTCAGGTGCATAAAGCCCTAACAAAATGCCTATAGTTAAAGAGGCAAATAGAATGCCTGAGTAATAGGCCGCTATTCCCAAAATGGCAAAACCCCATTTACTTTTGTTGTATTTTTCTGCAAGCTTGAAGTAGTACTTACCGACCCAGTATAAAAAGATAATGCCTAACATAGTTTGATTATTTATAGAATGAAGAAATTACGACTTTGATTTGATGCGCAAATTTAATCATATTTCTAAGCTAAATGTGATTTTGAATTTTAAATCATAGGTTTTTTAAACTTTTAGCTGCTGAATCATATTTTTTAACTTAAACAATTTCCCTTTTAAAGTATTAATTTTTGTTCCATCGCTTTTTGTATGAATAAGCGATGGCAAAGCATCCGACTTATATCTGTTTTTGAATTTCAAATAATTCTGATAAAGTTCGCTGTCGATAACAAGTGTTTTCGGCAGATCTATTAAAAACACAACTAATTTTTGATTTGCATATTCTTGAAATTCCAGGTTGTTTATAAGGTTTTTATCCATTTTTTTGCAAGGAGCACACCATTCACTTCCCGTTAAAATGATCAAAATCAGCTTATTTTCATGAATAGCTTTTTCTTTTGCAATCTCCCAATCGGTGATCATTTCTACTTCTTGAGAAAATGAAGTCTTACAGAGAAAAATTAAGAATATTAATGATAAAAATAATTTCATCTTTCCCTGAGTTTGAGTGCTGTCTAAAGCCTGTAAAGAAAGCACTCAAACTCAGGGACATTATTAAAACTAGGATCATTTACAGGAGATTCAACAATCTCTTCATTTCTGTCTATAATAAAACCAACTTGTGGTCCAGTCTCAATATAAAAATTATCAGATAAATAATATTGAGCCAAAACCGGAATAGATATAGTCGATTCTACGATTTTAGTTTTAGAGTCTCCTATTATCGGAGGTTGATCTACAGATTATGAAATTTCTATATCTTTTATGACAAAATTTGATCCTTGTTGTGCAAAAAATAATTCAGTTTGGATTTTTAACTTTTCATTTATTGTAATGTTTAGAAAACCTCCGCCATAAAATCCAAACCTGTAATTGTAAACATCATTGAAAAGCATATCCCCTGTGTACTTGGATATATTTGTACCTGCTTTTATTCCATACTCTGTCTGTGCATTGATTTTAAAACTACTTATTAAAAAAACACTGTAAATATCAAGAGTTGTATTTTCATATTTCAATTTTAAATGTTCTAGACTTTTAAAAAAATAATGACCGATAAAATAAAATCTACTCTTAAGAGGTCTTGGGAAAAATGTTAACTTAAACGGGCAAATATCCTATTTTAAATTTAAATATTTGAACGAAAAATAGAAAACAATGCCATCTATGCATTAAAATGACATAGTTTGACCATATATCGTTAAATATTATTTGTTTAACCAAAGAAGTTTAGCTTTTATTTTTCAATCTTGAAAATAGAAATAATCAATCCAAAAATCCAACAATATCAAGTGCCGATAGCTATTTTGTAATATGTACTTTTAGAATTTTGATTTAATATATTTTTCCAGTTTACCTTTTTTCTGTTGTTTTATGATTTTTTCCATATCTGAATTTTTCCCAATTTCAGATTTATTCATTTTATAGAATTCAATTGCGTTTTCAGCCCCGGCTAGCGCGCATTTAACTTTGTACTTCGCATAGTTATTTTCGAGACTATATTTAGTCCAACCACTCAAAAACGACATTAAGCAGTCAGCACAATCAAGGGGAACAATACCGGCAACTAATTCTATTGAAACTGTTGGACTTCCGCTCATCCATTTCATCAAAAAAGCATTAATCTCCTTTCGCTTATTTGGATTTACAGAAACAGGGGTTTTCGATAACCACTCAATTGAGTTCAGAACCAGTTGTTCGGTTTTCTTATAATCTTCTGCGTTTTCAAGTTTCAAATCCATTGGGATATTGACATGTTGAGCGAAGGAACTCGTGCTTACAAATAGTAAGCAAATCAGCATTGTTATTTTATTCATAATTCACAATTTATTTAGCTAAAAGGGATTACACTATACATGGTGTATTGCAATATTACCAATTTACACATATATTTTGTTTATAAAGCATAGCAAATAATTCCAGGATTTAGAGCTTATGTATTATGTTGAAATAGGTCGACCTTTTTTCGATTGGTCTTGTTTGTTTGACCACAATAGTATTACCCTTTGTTTTTGAAAAGTAAAGTTAGCAAATAAATCCCTCCGGAAGCTTCGGGGTTGGTTTCTTCCGATAGTTTTTGGTATCCCAAACCTCGCCATTAAAGATACATAGTGTTACCCAACGTTTTTATTTTTCATCAGTATTTCAGCAGCTTCAACTGCTTCATTCTGATAATTCGACTTATTATTCAAAATGTCCTTCAATTCGGTTTCGGATTTTGTTTTAAACTTCTCTACAAATATTTCAGTTAGGCTCTTTTCCTTTCTCCTTTCTATTATCCGCTCCACTTCTTTTTCTGAATCAATAGCTTCTTTATTATCGGATTTATTAATGTATGGGAAAAATCTAAATCTATATTTTGTGTTTTCTATAAAAGGCTCTTTATGTAAAAAGTCAACAACTGAATTTGAAATGTAATATCTATCACCATTTTTAAATTCCAAATCCCAATAAGCGAGTTCAGAACTTAACATTTTCCAACGTCTTGCATTGTCAATCCGATTTTTGTGATAAATCCCTAAATGATAAACCGAGGATTCAATTTCCGTTATTTTGTATTGTTTTGATATACAATTTTTTACAATTCTAATGCTATTAGATTCGGTGTCAATCTTAATTTTAGTGTTTTTATTTTCTTTGTAATAGCCATAATAAATTATGAAATTTGGCAGATTATATATAAAGAAGATCACAGCCATTGTTGTTATAAAAAATGCACGCAGAACAAATTGTTCACCTTTTATATAATAATAAACAGAAATTATTATTAGCAATGCTATAAACCAATAAATGTTCTCTTTTAAGAGTATTTTCGCCAGTTTGCCATTATGTTCAAAAGTTTTTTTCAAATGTTGGGACTATTTTATACCATCAAAAATACACTACTTTTCTCTAACAAAATGGCAAAAACAAAGCAAAACACCCAAAGCAAATTACTTTGGGTGTTTTACAGATGTAATATAAAATTGTTTTATTCTACAATAAATTTACCATTCATCAAAGCGACATGACCCGGGAAACTACAAATAAACTCGTACGTTCCTTTTTCAGGTGCATCAAACTCAATACTAGTTTCCTGACCACCGCCAATCATTTCAGTGTGCACAATCACGTCATCCGTGCCTTCCGGAATATAGTCATTTGCTTTAGCATCAACAGCTGCTTTGGCAAATTCATTACGCTCAACATCCGGCTTTAGCAATACAAAATTGTGCCCCATGACTTCAACTCCGAGTTTACCGGTATGTTTTAAGGTCAACTTCACCTTATCGCCTGCGTTAACCTTTATTTCTGATAAGTTAAAACGCATTTGATCATTCCCGGTTAAAATTACTTCTGTGACGCCATCATTTTCGGGAGTATCTGCTTCTACCTTATTGATTTGAAATGTATCGTCTTCTTTTTCCTTTTTGTCCTGAGAGTTGCCACAAGACATCATAAAAATGAGTAAGCTTAAACTTAATACCTTATAAAAATTCATAAATTTTAATTTAATTATTTTCTGTTATTAATGTCTACAAACGGTCTGTGATTTTCACCAACATAGACTTGTCTTGGTCTTCCTATCGGTTCCTTCTTTAAACGCATTTCTCTCCACTGCGAAATCCAACCAGGCAAACGACCCAGTGCAAACATAACTGTGAACATTTCAGTTGGTATGCCAAGCGCTCTGTATATGATACCTGAATAGAAATCTACATTTGGATATAATTTACGCTTAACGAAATAGTCATCTTCTAAGGCTTCTTTTTCAAGCCCTTTTGCAATGTCGAGAATAGGGTCTTTTATACCCAAGTCTCCAAGCACTTCATCAGCAGATTTTTTTATGATTTTGGCCCGTGGATCAAAGTTTTTGTAAACTCTATGTCCAAAGCCCATTAATCTGAATGGGTCGTCTTTGTCTTTTGCTTTTGCCATGTATTTTTTGGTATCACCACCATCTTCTTTAATACCTTCAAGCATTTCAATCACTGCCTGGTTAGCACCTCCATGCAATGGTCCCCAAAGTGCAGAAACACCTGCTGAAATTGAAACGAATAAACCTGCATGCGATGAGCCTACAATTCTAACAGTAGACGTAGAACAGTTTTGTTCATGATCTGCGTGAAGAATCAAAAGTTTATTAAGTGCTGAAGCTATGATTGGATTTATTTTGTAATCCTCATTGGCTTTTTTGAACATCATCTTTAAGATATTCTCTACATAACCCAATGAACTATCCCCATAATCCAGTGGTTGACCGGTTCTTTTTCTCAGCGCCCATGCACACAAAACAGGAAATTTAGCCAATAGTTTTACAATAGACTTATACATGGCTTCTTCTGAGCTTACATTGACGGAAGAGGGATTAAAAGCAATAAGTGCACTCGTGAGAGAGGAAACTACGCCCATAGGATGTGCAGAACGTGGAAATCCATCAAGAATTTTTTTCATCTCCTCATCTACCTGAGATTCATTTTTGATATCTTCATGAAATTTATCTAAAGTCGCCTGATTGGGTAATTCACCAAATATTAAAAGATAGGCCACTTCAAGAAAGCTTGCATTTTCTGCTAATTCTTCGATGGAATAACCTCTGTAACGCAGTATACCTTGTTCACCATCCAAAAAAGTTATGGCACTTTCACAAGAGCCTGTATTCTTAAAACCAGGATCAATTGTGATAAGTCCACCGGATGATGATCTTAATTTAGAAATGTCGATGGCATGTTCATTTTCTGTACCAACAACGACAGGTAATTCGTAGTGTTTTCCGTCAAATTCAATTTTAGCAGTCATGTGTTATATTTTATTTTTATTACTGTTTTAATTCCTTCAAAAATAATGAATGAATTGTTAAATACGCGTTAAGTCGTCCACATAAAAAAACCCGTTCAACTTAACTAATCGTTAAAATTAAGTCGAACAGGTTTGTCATTCACTGATATATATCAGTTTTACGAAAAGTCTACTTTAAAAGCATCTGTTCCGGGGAAAAAAGCAGTTTGCCCCAACTCTTCCTCAATACGTAAAAGTTGATTGTATTTTGCCATCCTGTCACTTCTTGATGCCGAACCGGTTTTGATCTGACCAGTATTTAAAGCGACTGCGAGATCGGCTATTGTATTATCTTCAGTCTCTCCTGATCTGTGGGACATCACAGCAGTATAACCGGCATTTTTTGCCATATTAACCGCTGAAATAGTTTCAGTTAAAGTTCCGATCTGGTTGACTTTTATAAGAATAGAATTAGCAATACCTTCTTCGATACCTTTAGACAATCTTTCAACATTAGTCACGAATAAATCGTCTCCCACAAGTTGAACACGCTTGCCTATTTTTTCAGTTAAAATTTTAAATCCATCCCAGTCATTTTCATCCATACCGTCTTCTATTGAGATGATAGGATACTTTTCTGAAAGTTGTGCCAGGTATTCAGCTTGTTCTTCAGAAGTTCTTACTTCACCGGAATCCCCTTCAAATTTCTTGTAGTTATATTTACCGTCTTCATAAAATTCTGCAGCAGCGCAGTCCAAAGCGATCATCACTTCGTCTCCGAATTTATATCCGGCATTTTCTACGGCTTCTTTTATAGAATCCAAAGCATCTTCGGTACCATCAAGTTCCGGAGCAAAACCACCTTCATCTCCAACGGCTGTAGAAAGTCCGCGTTTTTTTAGCACCTTCTTTAAATGATGAAATATTTCTGTACCCATTTGCATTGCATGAGTAAAACTATAGGCCTTGACCGGCATGATCATAAATTCCTGAAAAGCAATAGGTGCATCTGAATGAGAACCACCATTTATGATATTCATCATTGGAACTGGAAGTGTGTTCGCAGATACGCCACCAACATAACGATATAAAGGTAATTGCAATTCATTTGCCGCAGCCTTGGCCACAGCTAAAGAAACACCTAAAATTGCATTTGCACCCAATTTACTCTTATTAGGTGTGCCATCTAATTCTATCAGGTAATTATCTATTTCCGTTTGCTCAAAAACAGAAAAACCAAGTAACTTATCTGCAATCAAATTATTGACATTATCAACAGCTTTGGACACGCCTTTTCCCATATAGGATTCGTCTCCGTCTCTAAGTTCAACTGCTTCGTGCTCTCCTGTTGATGCCCCGGATGGCACAGCAAACCTGCCTATGATACCATTTTCTGTTGTTACATCTACTTCCAAAGCGGGGTTCCCTCTGGAATCAAAAATTTGTCTTGCGTGAACGTCTAAAATTGTACTCATTATTATTTAATTTTTATGCAATTTACGAAATAAGTATTAAGTTTTCATTAATTAAAAATCAATATTTTAGCATAATTAGCGATATCGTTTTAGTAATTTGACAATTTGAGTAAACAGTTTATGTAAAGTCGTTAATTTTTTAATGTTTTTTCAATTACAAAATATTAATTATATAAATATGCAAAAACAATAAATAAAAACCTATGAAATATTTAATTAAGACAATCAAATTAGTATTGGTGTTTGCAACAGTTGTCAATGTAAATGCGCAATCTTCAAAAACAATCGTTGAAAATGCAGCCAGCCTTGATGATTTCTCCACTTTAGTCACTGCTGTAAAAGCAGCAGGACTTGTTGATGTTCTATCCTCAGAAGGTCCGTTTACCGTATTCGCTCCTGTTAATTCGGCATTTGAAAAATTGCCTGAGAATACAGTTCAAAATTTACTGAAACCTGAAAACAAAGAAACACTTCAGGCTGTTTTAACCTATCACGTCATAAAAGGAAATTTGATGGCTAAAGATGTGTTAGCCGCCATAAAAAAGAATGGTGGTAAGCTTGAAATTGAAACGGTCCAGGGCGGAAAGTTAACCTTAATGCTTAAAGACGGTGGCGTCTCGTTAATGGATACTAAAGGAAACTATTCCAAAGTAATTAAGACAGATGTCAAAAGTTCAAATGGTTTTATTCACGTTATTGATACAGTAGTGATGCCTTAAATATGATAGGCTTAGTATGAAACCAAAAAGACAGCTTTCGGCTGTCTTTTTTTATGCATACATCTTATAGAAATCATCAAAAAGATAATTAGCATCATTTGGTCCAGGACCAGCTTCAGGATGGTACTGCACCGAAAAGCAAGGTTTTCCGGTAATTCTAATTCCGGCTAAGGTCTTGTCGTTAAGATGGATATGTGTTATTTCGATATTTTCAGCACTTTTTGCTTCGTCGATATTAACAGAAAAACCATGATTCTGAGAAGTAATTTCAGATTTACCGGTGACAAGATTCATCACGGGATGGTTTATGCCTCTATGCCCGTGATGCATCTTAAAGGTTGAAATACCCTGAGATAAAGAAATAATCTGATGACCCAGACAAATTCCAAAAGTTGGCATATTTTTCTCAAGAGATTTTTTGGTCAGTGCGATTGCTGATTCTAATGGCTGCGGATCGCCTGGACCATTTGAAAGAAAAATAGCATCCGGCTCAAAAGACATCAAATCTTCGAAAGAAGAATCGTATGGAAAAACTTTTAAATATGTATTTCTGTCTGATATATGTCTTAGAATATTGGTTTTAACACCAAGATCTAAAACGGAAACCTTGTATTTTGAATTTTTGTCGCCATAATAATAAGGTGCTTTGGTAGATACTTTTGAGGCGAGTTCCAATCCGTCCATTTTCGGATACGCATTTAGTTCGCTTTTCAACGTTTCAATCTCCTCGGTTCTCGTTGAGATCACCGCATTCATAGCACCATGTGTTCTGATATGCCTTACTAGTGCTCTGGTATCAACATCAGAAATAGCAAATAAATTTACATCATTTAAAAAATCTTCGAGCGATTTATCGGATGAGGATCTGGATGGATTATAGCTGAAATTTTTACAAATAAGACCTGCGATTTTAGGAGTATCTGATTGACTTTCGTCTGACTTTGTACCATAATTGCCAATATGAGCATTTGTAGTAACCATAAGCTGTCCATAATAAGAAGGGTCAGTAAAAATTTCCTGATATCCGGTCATTCCCGTATTAAAACAAATCTCGCCAAAAGCTGTATCCTGATTATCGGAAACGGCTTTTCCTCTGAACATAGTACCGTCTTCTAATAAAAGTAAAGCATCTCTTTTCTTGTTGTAACGCATATGATATATAGTTATAAAAAAAGGGATAAATATAACATTTATCCCTCAAAATTATTAATTCCAAATGATATTGATTCTATTGCTTATCCTCATCTTTTGATTTTGATTCTTCAGCTTTGCTTTCTTCCTTTGGCTTTTCCTCAGATTTTGGTTCCTCAACCTCAGGCTTCTCTTCTGAAACTTGATCTTTAGGACCAGTATTATCTGTGGATACTTTTTTACCTGCTCTACGTGTAGATTTTTTCTTCTTCTTACCTTTAGGATTATAAAGTTCGTTGAAGTCTACAAGTTCAATCATAGCCATATCAGCAGCATCACCAAGACGATGACCTAATTTGATCACTCTCGTGTAGCCACCGGGTCTGGATGCTACTTTAGGTGCAACTTCTCTGAATAATTCAGATACTGCATACTTATCTCTCAACTTAGCAAAAACCAATCTTCTGTTATGTGTAGTATCCTCTTTTGATTTAGTGATCAGAGGCTCTACAAAAACTCTTAAGGCCTTCGCTTTTGCTGTTGTTGTGTTTATTCTCTTATGTTCAATTAAGGAGCAAGCCATATTTGCCAACATCGACTTTCTGTGTGCAGACTTGCGACTTAAGTGATTATTTTTTTTACCGTGTCTCATTTTATTAATGTTTTATCAGGTCTTTACTAGTCTTTATCAAGGTTATATCTTGATAAGTCCATTCCAAAATCAAGTCCTTTATTACTTACAAGCTCTTCTAGTTCAGTTAATGATTTTTTACCGAAGTTTCTAAATTTCATCAAGTCATTCTTGTTATAAGAAACGAGGTCTCCAAGAGTTTCAACTTCAGCTGCTTTTAAACAATTCAATGCTCTAACCGACAGATCAAGGTCTGACAATTTGGACTTAAGTAACTGTCTCATGTGAAGGGCTTCTTCATCATAAGTTTCAGTTTGAGCCATTTCTTCAGTTTCTAATGTTATTCTTTCATCAGAGAACAACATAAAATGATGAATTAATGTTTTAGCGGCTTCAGTAAGTGCATCCTTAGGATGAATAGAACCATCCGTTACGATTTCAAAAACTAACTTTTCATAATCCGTTTTTTGTTCTACCCTATAGTTTTCAATACTATATTTTACGTTTTTTATAGGTGTATAAATAGAGTCTGTGAAAATAGTACCTAGAGAAGCTTCTTCCTTCTTGTTTTCTTCAGCTGTAACATAACCTCTACCCTTTTCAATTGTGATTTGCATGTTAATGGATACACTTTTATCCATATTACAAATTACAAAGTCAGGATTTAAGATTTGAAATCCAGACAAATGCTTTTGGAAGTCGCCAGCGGTCATTTGTGTCTGGTTAGAAACACTTATCACTGCAGATTCTGTGTCTGTACCTTCTATTTGTTGTTTAAACCTTACTTGCTTAAGGTTTAATATGATTTCTGTTACGTCTTCGACAACTCCAGGAATTGTTGAAAACTCGTGCTCAACACCCTCAATCTTTACAGAAGTTATTGCAAAACCTTCTAAAGAAGATAGCAAAACTCTGCGAAGAGCATTCCCTACTGTTAAACCATAACCTGGTTCAAGCGGTCTGAATTCGAAGATACCTTCAAACTCAGATGAGTCTATCATAATTACTTTATCGGGCTTTTGGAAATTGAATAATGCCATAGTGTTGTAGTATCTAATTTATTATTTAGAGTATAGTTCGACAATAAACTGCTCATTGATATTTTCAGGTATTTGAGTTCTTTGAGGAACACTTACAAAAGTACCTTCCTTTTTGTCTGAGTTCCAACTCAACCATTCGTAAACAGCCGAAGAGTTTGATAATGATTCATCAATAACGCTAAGAGATTTTGATTTTTCTCTTACACCAATAACATCATTTACCTTAAGTTGATATGAAGGAATGTTGACGATTTCACCGTTAACCGTAATATGTTTGTGAGAAACCAACTGTCTGGCACCTCTTCTTGAAGGGGATAATCCAAGCCTGTAAACCACATTATCTAAACGCTTTTCACACATCTGAAGTAAAACTTCACCCGTTATACCTTTAGCCCTTGTGGCTTTTTCAAACATATTTCTGAATTGACGTTCAAGTATACCGTACGTATATTTAGCTTTTTGCTTTTCCATCAACTGGATAGCATACTCAGACTTTTTTCCACGTCTTTTATTATTGCCGTGTTGGCCCGGTGGATATTTTTTCTTTTCAAACGATTTATCATCGCCGAAGATAGGCTCGCCGAATTTACGAGCAATTTTTGTTTTTGGACCAGTATATCTTGCCATAAAAAATTTATTTGCGGTTATGAATTAAGGTCTTTCCTTCGATAACCAAGTTGTTAAATATTAAAATTAAACTCGTCTTCTTTTAGGTGGACGACAACCGTTATGAGGTATTGGCGTTACATCAATAATTTCTGTTACCTCGATCCCTGCGTTGTGGATTGAACGGATAGCAGATTCTCTCCCATTACCAGGGCCTTTTACAAAGACTTTCACTTTTCGTAGCCCGGCTTCATGGGCAACTTTACTTGCATCTTCTGCTGCCAGTTGAGCAGCGTAAGGCGTATTTTTCTTGCTACCTCTAAAGCCCATCTTACCAGCAGATGACCAGGAAATAACTTCTCCGTTATTGTTTGTAAGAGAAATAATGATGTTATTGAAAGAGGCAAAGATGTGCGCTTCTCCAAAAGCATCTGTAGTGACTTTACGCTTTTTAGTATTGGTTTTAGCCATGATTATTTAGTTACTTTTTTCTTATTTGCTACAGTTTTTCTACGACCTTTTCTGGTACGTGAGTTGTTCTTGGTACGCTGACCTCTTAATGGTAAACCTGTTCTGTGTCTGATACCTCTGTAACAACCTATGTCCATAAGTCTCTTGATGTTCATTTGAGTCTGAGATCTTAATTCACCTTCGATAGTGAACTGAGAAACTGCATTTCTTACTCCTGCAATATCCTTATCGTCCCAATCAGAAACCTTCTTGTTGATATCAACTTTAGCTTCTTCAAGAATTCTTTTTGCTCTTGACTTACCAATACCATAAATGTAGGTAAGGGAAATGATTCCTCTTTTGTGTTTAGGGATATCTACACCTGCTATTCTTGCCATAATTAACCTTGTCTTTGTTTAAACTTAGGATTCTTCTTGTTGATGACATAAAGACGACCTTTACGTCTTACGATTTTGCAATCTGCACTTCTCTTTTTTATAGATGCTCTTACTTTCATAATTTTAGTATCTGTATGTTATACGTCCTTTTGTGAGATCATAGGGACTCATTTCTAATTTTACTTTATCACCTGGTAAAAGTTTGATATAATGCATTCTCATTTTACCGGATATATGAGCTGTTACAACGTGCTCATTTTCAAGTTCTACTCTAAACATTGCATTAGACAATGCTTCAATAATAGTTCCGTCCTGTTCTATTGAGGGTTGTTTAGCCATAATTATGCTACTGCTTTTCTGTTTTTACCTGATTTCATTAATCCGTCGTAATGCTTATTTAACAAATAAACATTTATTTGATCTATTGTATCTATCGCAACACCTACCATAATAAGCAATGATGTCCCTCCAAAAAATAATGCCCAACCTGCCTGCACACCTAAAAGCGTTACAACAAACGCCGGAAATACAGCGATTATCGCGAGGAAAACTGATCCGGGTAAAGTAATTTGAGACATTATCTTATCTAAATATTCAGCCGTTTCCGTACCAGGTCTTATACCCGGAATGAAACCACCACTTCTCTTTAGATCATCTGCCATTTTGTTCGTAGGAACTGTAATGGCGGTATAGAAATATGTAAATATTATAATTAATACTCCAAACACAACGTTATACCACAGTCCGAACATATCATTGAATTCGGCGGCAAAACCTTTAGCTGCTGCTGAATCGAACAAGCCAGCTATCGTAGCGGGCACAAACATAATGGCCTGCGCAAAAATAATCGGCATAACCCCAGAGGCATTAAGCTTTAAGGGTATAAATTGTCTGGCACCACCAAAAATACTTTTCTCGTATTTACCTGAGGCGTTTTTTCTTGCATATTGAACCGGTATTTGTCTGACTGCTTTAACCAAGTAAACTGAAGCCAAAATAATCACAAACCAAATAACAAGTTCAATCAAAATAAGAATAAGTCCACCAGAACCATCATCACCAGTTCTCGAAGCGAGTTCCTGAGCAAAAGACTGAGGCAATGTAGCTATAATACCTACCATAATCAATAATGATATACCATTACCTACACCCTTATCTGTAATTTTTTCACCTAACCACATGGCAAAAATACATCCAGCGGTAAGTATGATTACAGCAGAAGCGATAAATATAGTATCACTTTGAACAAGGAATGCACCATTAGGCAATATTCTGTATAAGTTATAGATATATCCCGGACCTTGGACAAGTGTAATTCCGATGGTAAGCCATCTCGTAATCTGGGTTATTTTTTTGGTTCCGCTTTCACCCTCTTTTTGCAATTTTTGAAGATATGGAATGGCTATTGTCATTAATTGAACAACGATCGATGCAGAAATGTAAGGCATAATTCCCAGAGCAAATACAGAAGCATTTGAAAATGCACCACCTGTAAAAGCATTAAGTAAACCAAGAATACCATCCTCTGTCTGCGAACCTAAATTTGCAAGTTGTGAAGCGTCAATTCCCGGTAATACTACCTGAGCACCAAATCTGTAAACGACGAGTAAGCCCAAGGTCAGAATAATTCTGTTCTTGAGCTCTTCGATTTTCCAAATATTTTTTATCGTTTCAATAAATTGCATTGAATAAATATTAAAGTGTTATCGCTTCACCTCCAGCTTTCTCAATAGCTTCCTTTGCCGTCTTTGAAAACTTATGCGCTTTAACCGTTAATTTAGAGTTTAAATCACCTTTAGCTAATATCTTAACCAAATCGTTTTTCTTTATGAGCCCCAGAGATTGAAAAGTTTCGACGTCTATAGAATCCTTAATCTTATTTTCATCAACCAAATTCTGAAGATCTGAAAGGTTTACTGGTTTGTAAACTTTTCTATTCATATTATTGAATCCAAACTTAGGTATTCTTCTTTGAAGTGGCATTTGTCCACCTTCAAAACCTATTTTTCTGGAATAACCTGATCTTGACTTGGCACCTTTGTGCCCACGCCCGGCGGTGTCACCTGTACCAGAACCTTCACCTCTTCCGAGACGCTTAGTTTTTCCTTTTACAGATCCTTTATTTGGTTTTAATGTATGTAATTTCATAGCTAGTAATCTTATTTGATCTTTTCTACACTTACCAAGTGACTCACTTTTTCAACCATACCCAATATATTTGGGGTATCCTGATGTTCTACACTTTGGCCTATTTTTTTAAGTCCTAAGGCTTCAAGAGTCAGCTTTTGCTGTTTTGTTCTCTTTATTGCACTTTTCGTTTTTGTAACTAATATTTTCGACATTTCAAAAGCTATTAACCGTTATATACTTTATCAATGGATATACCTCTCTGCTTGGCAACCATTTCAACATTTCTTAATTGTAAAAGCGCATCAAAAGTAGCTTTTACTACATTATGAGGGTTTGTTGATCCCTGATTTTTTGATAATACGTCATGAACACCAACAGATTCCAACACTATCCTTGTTGGACCACCGGCGATAACACCCGTACCTTCTGAAGCAGGAAACAAAGAAACTTTAGCTCCGGCATATTTACCTTTTTGCTCGTGTGGTAATGTGCCTTTATTAAGTGGTATTCTAATTAGGTTCTTTTTAGCATCCTCCACTGCTTTTGCTATAGCATCGGCAACTTCTTTTGATTTTCCTAAACCGTGCCCAACAACACCGTCTTCATTACCAACTACTACAATAGCAGAAAAACCAAATGCACGACCACCCTTTGTTACTTTAGTTACACGTTGTACGCCAACAAGTCTGTCTTTAAGATCTAAACCTCCTGGTTTTACAAATTCTACGTTTTTATAATTTTGATACATACTTTAAAATTTTAAGCCACCTTCTCTAGCGCCTTCTGCTAATGATTTTACTCTTCCATGATATAAGTAACCGCTTCTGTCAAAAGCAACTTCTTTTATATCTAACTTGCTAGCCTTCTCAGCTATTGCAACACCTACAGCCTTAGATCTTTCAATTTTTGGCTTGTTCTTATCTGCATCAGTTCTTGAAGATGCTGAAGCAAGTGTGACACCATTTACATCGTCAATGAGTTGAGCGTATATCTCAAAATTACTTCTGTATACAGACAATCTAGGCTTCGCAGCTGTACCTGTTATTGTTCTTCTGATTCTCTGATGAATCTTTTTTCTTCTTTTTTGTTTAGAAAATCTCATGATTATGCTGATTTACCTGCTTTTCTTCTAATATATTCACCTACATATTTAATACCTTTACCCTTGTATGGTTCAGGTTTTCTATATGATCTAATTTTTGCTGCAACCTGGCTCACTAATTGTTTGTCATGAGAGGTCAGCTTTATTCTTGGATTTTTACCTTTTTCTGTGATTGTTTCGACTTTAACTTCAGGAGCCAAATCAAAAACAATGTTATGAGAAAAACCTATGGCAATATCTAATTTTTGTCCTTGATTACTTGCTCTATAACCAACGCCAACCAGTTCAAGTTCTTTTGTAAAACCATTGGTTACACCTTCGATCATGTTGTTAATTAGAGCTCTATACAAACCATGTTTGGATTTAGATGCTTTACTCTCATCAGATCTTTCAACCACAATTTGTCCGTCTTCCTGTTTAACAACAACATCCTCAAATTTTTGGTTAAGTTCACCTAACTTACCTTTGACAGTGATTTCACCATCACCGATTTTTACATCGACACCTTGTGGTATTGCAACTGGACTATTTCCTATTCTAGACATAACTAATTTTTAATCTTTTAATATATGTAGCAAAGTAATTCACCACCAACATTAGCTTTTTTAGCTTGTTTACCAGTCATAAGACCTTTGGATGTAGACACAATTGAAATACCCAAACCATTTAAAACTCTGGGGATTCCATCGTGACCAGCATATTTTCTTAAACCGGGTTTACTAATTCTCTGGATCTTTTTAATGACTGGCTCTTGAGATTGTTTATCATATTTCAAAGCAATTTTGATCATGCCTTGCTTATCATCATCCATAAATTTATAACTCAATATATAACCTTGATCAAAAAGAATTTTTGTCATCTCTTTTTTAAGATTAGAAGCCGGGATTTCAACCGTTCTGTGTCCGGCAGCTACAGCATTTCTAATTCTGGTTAAGTAATCTGATACAGGATCTAAATTCATTTTTAATATTTTTAAATATTACCAGCTTGCTTTTTTAACACCTGGAATTAAACCTTTGTTTGCCATCTCTCTGAACATTACTCTTGAAATTCCGAATGTTCTCATATATCCCTTAGGTCTTCCTGTAAGCTTACATCTGTTGTGTAATCTTACCGGTGAAGAATTTTTTGGGAGTTTTTGCAAAGCCTCATAATCTCCTGCCTCTTTTAACTTCTTCCGCTTTTCAGCGTATTTTTCTACAAGTTTTTCACGTTTAACTTCACGTGCTTTCATTGATTCTTTAGCCATACTACTAATTCTTTTTAAAGGGCAATCCTAATTCTGTTAATAATGCTTTTGCTTCTTTATCTGTTTCTGCTGTGGTTACAAAAGTGATGTCCATACCAGAAATACGATTTACTTTGTCTATGTTGATCTCAGGGAAAATGATTTGTTCTGTAATCCCAAGATTGTAATTACCTCTACCGTCAAAACCATCAGATTTTATACCACTGAAGTCCCTAACTCGGGGTAAAGCTGAAGTGATGAGCCTGTCTAAAAATTCATACATTCTGTCTCCCCTCAAGGTTACTTTTGCACCAATTGGCATACCTTTTCTAAGTTTGAAAGAAGCAACGTCTTTTTTAGATACCGTAGCGACTGCCTTTTGACCAGCAATCCTACTTAGTTCATCTACAGCGTGATCTATTAATTTCTTATCTGCTATTGCATCGCCAACACCTCTACTCAAAACAATCTTTTGAAGTTTTGGGGCTTGCATTACATTGGAGTAGCTAAATTCCTTAATAAGATTTTTAACCACTCTGTTTTTGTATTCGTCTTTTAATCTAGGTATATATTCCATCTCTAGCTTATTACTTCGTTAGTTCTTGTAGAAACCCTTACTTTTTTCCCATCCTGAACTTCAAAACGGACTCTGGTTGGATTTCCATCTTTATCCATTAAAGCGACATTTGAAATATGAATAGGCGCTTCTTTTTCCTGGATTCCTCCCTGAGGATTCTGAGCACTCGGCTTCAGGTGCTTTTTGATCATATTTACAGATTCAACAATCACTTTGTCGCTATCCTGTAATACTTTTAAGACCTTACCTTCCTGACCTTTGTCTTCACCAGCTATTACTTTTACAGTATCTCCTGTTTTTATTTTAAACTTTTTCATTATTAAAGTTTTAAAGCACTTCAGGTGCCAATGAAACAATCTTCATAAATTTATTATCTCTTAGCTCTTTTGCAACGGGACCGAAAACACGGGTTCCTCGCATCTCACCTGTTGGATTAAGTAATACACAGGCATTGTCGTCAAATCTGATGTAAGAACCATCCGGTCTTCTTACTTCTTTATTTGTTCTGACGATAACAGCTGTAGAAACAGCTCCTTTTTTAATGTTACCATTAGGTGTAGCTTCTTTAACACTTACTACTACCTTATCGCCTACACTTGCATATCTTTTCTTTGTACCACCTAATACCCTGATCACTAAAACCTGTTTAGCTCCGGTATTGTCAGCAACTCTAAGTCTTGATTCCTGTTGTACCATGATTATTTAGCTCTTTCAATTATATCAACTAACCTCCAACGCTTTGTCTTACTTAAAGGTCTAGTTTCCATTATTTTTACTGTGTCGCCCTCATTACACGTCTCCTTTTCATCATGAGCAACATATTTTTTTGTTTTCAATACGAACTTACCGTATATTGGGTGCTTGATCTTCTTAACTTCAGACACTACTATGGACTTAAGCATTTTGTTGCTGGTTACAACACCGATACGCTCCTTTCTTAAATTTCTTTTTTCCATTTTATCGAAGAATTAAACTAAATTTCTTTTACTGATTTCGGTATTTAACCTTGCAGCAGTTCTTCTATGAGTCCTGATTTGCATAGGATTTTCCAGTGGCGTTAATGTGTGCGCCATTTTTAACTCAGATACCTTTTGCTTAGTTGTTTGATATGCTTCAAGCAAATCAGCGTCAGATAAATTTATAATTTCAGATTGTTTCATAACTTTTTTATTCTTGATAATCTCTAGCCACAACAAACTTAGTTCTAACCGGTAATTTCTGTGCTGCAAGCCTTAAAGCCTCCTTCGCTACATCCTGAGAAACACCACCTATTTCGAACATGATTCTACCTGGTTTAACCACTGCAGCATAATATTCTACTGCACCTTTACCTTTACCCATACGAACCTCAAGGGGTTTCTTAGTGATTGGTTTATCCGGAAAAATCTTAATCCATAAAGAACCCTCTCTTTTCATAAATCTTGTGGCTGCAATACGGCCGGCCTCAATTTGTCTTGCTGTTATAAAAGAAGAATCAAGGGATTTTAAACCGAAAGTTCCATTGGAAAGTCTGTGTCCCCTTCCGGACACACCTTTCATACGACCTTTTTGTTGTTTTCTATATTTAGTTTTTCTTGGCTGTAACATGCTTACATTTTTTATTTTCTACGTCTGGCTCTTGATCTGCCTGACTTAGTATTCTTACCTCCTTTTTTCTGTAATCCTACAAGTGGTGAAAGTTCTCTTTTTCCATAAACCTCACCCTTCATAATCCATACTTTTATACCTAGTCTCCCGTAAGTCGTATGAGCTTCTACTAAAGCATAATCGATATCTGCTCTAAAGGTTGATAATGGTATTCTTCCTTCCTTATAAGATTCTACACGGGCCATTTCAGCACCATTCAATCTACCGGCAATTTGAATTTTAATACCTTCAGCATTCATTCTCATCGTTGCAGATATAGCCATCTTTATAGCTCTTCTGTAAGATATTCTGTTTTCAACCTGTCTTGCTATGCTCGATGCCACAAGAAAGGCGTCCAATTCCGGTCTTTTGATCTCAAAAATATTAACCTGAACTTCCTTGCTGGTTAATTTTTTAAGCTCTTCTTTAAGTTTATCAACTTCCTGACCACCTTTACCGATAATAATACCTGGTCTTGCCGTGGTTATTGTTACTGTAACAATTTTTAAAGTACGTTCAATGATAACTCTGGAAACACTGGCTTTAGAAAGTCTGGCATGAATATATTGTCTGATCTTATCGTCTTCCGCCAAGTTATCACCATAATCACTACCACCATACCAGTTGGATTCCCAACCTCTTATGATTCCTAATCTATTACCTATCGGGTTAGTTTTTTGTCCCATAATGATTTTTAACTTTCTAAATTATTGTTTTCACCTAAAATTATCGTCACATGGTTAGAACGTTTTCTTATTCTATGCGCTCTACCCTGAGGTGCTGGTCTTAATCTTTTTAAAACTCTGGCACTGTCAACTTTGATCTCTTTCACAAACAAACCAGCTTGCTCAATATCTGCATCCTCTTTTTTTTGCTGCCAGTTTGCAATAGCCGAAAGCAATAATTTCTCTACACGTTGAGCAGCTTCTTTTTTACTGAATTTAAGGACCTGAAGTGCTCTCTCAACTTCCATTCCCCTGATTAAATCAGTAACTAATCGCATTTTTCTTGGTGAAGTAGGACAATTATTCAATTTAGCAAAGGCCAAATTTGACTTTTGTTCTTTTATAGCTTCAGCACGTTGTTTTTTTCTAACTCCCATGATAATTTACTATCGTAATTATTTATTTCTTTTTACCAGCGGCGTGACCTCTAAATGTTCTAGTTGGAGAAAATTCACCTAACTTATGACCAACCATGTTCTCTGTAACAAAAACTGGTACAAATTGCTTTCCGTTATGAACACCAATAGTCTGACCGACAAAATCCGGTGTAATCATTGAGGCTCTAGACCATGTTTTGATAACTGTCTTCTTTCCTGACTCAACGTTTTGAGCCACCTTTCTCTCTAACTTGTAATGAACGTAAGGTCCTTTTTTTAATGATCTTGCCATGTTTTATTTCTTTTTACGTTCTAAAATATGTTTATTACTTGATTTAGTAAGTGACCTGGTCTTAAAGCCTTTTGCAGGTATACCTTTTCTTGATCTTGGATGACCTCCCGAAGCTCTACCTTCACCACCACCCATTGGGTGATCAACAGGGTTCATAACAACCGGTCTTGTTCTTGG
Organism: uncultured Psychroflexus sp.; assembly: GCA_913062845.1. Classification (GTDB taxonomy): domain Bacteria; phylum Bacteroidota; class Bacteroidia; order Flavobacteriales; family Flavobacteriaceae; genus Psychroflexus. The sequence continues at coordinate 13,710 of CAJXVZ010000015.1, read as the reverse complement.
TCTTCTACCTAACCATCTGCTTCGTCCTGCCTTACCAGAAACTAACAATTGATGATCACTATTAGAAACAGCACCTATCATTGCTTTACAATCTGATAATATCAAACGTGTTTCACCCGAAGGCAACTTAATAGTTACATACTTACCTTCCTTAGCAACAAGTTGTGCAAATGTTCCGGCACTCCTTACCATAACAGCACCATTTCCGGGCACCAGCTCTATACAAGAAATTATAGATCCAAAAGGAATATTGGAAAGTGGTAAAGCATTTCCTATATCGGCAGATGCATTATCACCAGATTTAACAGTCTGACCAACTTTCAATCCGCTTGGAGCAATTATATATCTTTTCTCACCATCCGTGTATTGAACTAACGCGATAAAAGCGGTTCTGTTTGGATCATATTCAATAGATTTTACGGTAGCATCCATGTCGACTTTGTTTCGCTTAAAGTCGATGATTCTATATCTTCTCTTATGACCACCACCGCGATAGCGCATAGTCATTTTTCCTTGATTGTTTCGACCACCAGATTTTTTTAACGGAGCAAGTAAAGACTTTTCCGGCTTATCAGTAGTAATCGTGTCGAAGCCATTTACTACTTTAAATCGCTGACCTGGCGTTATTGGTTTTAATTTTTTTACAGGCATGTCTTATAATTAAAGATTACTGTATAAATCTATTGTATCCCCATCGGCAACCTGAACAACTGCTTTCTTAAGATGATCTGACTTTGCAGAAACAATCCCAGTTTTCGTGTATTTGGTTTTAACCGTTGGTTTAATATTCATTGTTCTAACTTTGTCAACACTTACACCGTAAGAAGATTCAACAGCTTCCTTGATCTGGATTTTGTTTGCTCTTCTATCTACGTAAAAAGCAAAGCGGTTATTTAACTCGCTATCGTCAGTTGCCTTTTCTGTAATAATAGGTTTTATTAATATTTTCATAACTTATTGACTCAAGTTTTGTTCTAATTTCTCAATTACCGACTCAGAAAGCACTAAAACATCATTATTTAAAATCCTGTAAGTATTTAATTCTGAGCTTGTTAAGACATTATGTCTCTTCAAATTACGGGACGACAAATATACATTATTATTTGCATCTGCAAACACAAATAAAGATTTTTTATCGTTAAGCTTTAGATTTTCTAAAACCTGTAAAAATTCTTTTGTTTTTGGCGCTTCAAATGAAAAATCTTCAACAATTAAAAGTTCCTTATCCTTAGTCTTTTGAGAAAGTGCAGACGCTCTTGCTAAACGCTTGAGCTTTTTGTTTAACTTGAATCTGTAATCTCTTGGCCTAGGACCAAAAACTCTACCACCACCTCTAAAAACAGGTGACTTTATACTACCGGCTCTGGCCGTACCAGTACCTTTTTGCTTTTTGATCTTTCTTGTACTTCCTTTGATCTCAGCTCTCTCCTTGGCTTTGTGCGTACCTTGTCTTTTGCTGGCAAGATGCTGTTTCACATCTAAATAGACCGCATGTTCGTTTGGCTCTATACCAAATACCGAGTCTGTAAGTTCAACAGATCTGCCAGTACTCTTTCCTTTTATATCTAAAACCTCTACTTTCATTATTTTCTGATTGTTAAGTAAGTGTTTTTATGTCCAGGAACACATCCTTTGACAATAATTAAGTTTTTATCCTCAACTACTTTCAACACTCTAAGGTTAGTGACTTTTACTTTTTTACTACCCATTTGGCCACCCATTTTCATACCTTTAAAGATACGAGCAGGATAAGAAGCGGCACCTACAGAACCTGGAGCCCTGAGCATGCTTTGCTGACCGTGAGTTCTTTCTGACCCAGCGAATCCATGACGTTTTACAACACCCTGAAAGCCTTTACCTTTAGATATACCGGATACATCTACAAATTCACCTTCTTTGAAGATGCCAACAGTAACGTTGTCACCTAATTTAAACTCATCCTTAAAATCTTGGAATTCGACAACTTTACGTTTTACAGATGTATTAGCCTTTTTAAAATGACCCTTTTCGGCCATTGTGGAGCTTTTGTCTGTTTTGTCATCGAAACCAAGTTGAAGAGCGTCATACCCGTCAACCGCTTTGGTTCTGACTTGGGTAACGGTACATGGCCCAGCTTCTATAACTGTACAAGGAATGTTCTTCCCGTTCTCGTCATAAAGACTGGTCATACCGATTTTTTTTCCTAATAACCCAGACATTTTATATTAATTTAATTTGTTATTTAATTATACTTTTATTTCTACCTCAACACCACTTGGCAACTCAAGTTTCATCAAAGCATCAATAGTTTTTGATGAAGAGCTATAGATGTCCAGAAGTCTTTTGTAAGAATCCAGTCTAAATTGTTCTCTGGATTTCTTATTAACGTGAGGTGATCTCAACACTGTGAAAATCTTTTTCTTAGTAGGCAAAGGAATAGGCCCCGTTACGATTGCCCCTGTTGTTTTTACGGTTTTTACGATTTTATCAGCTGATTTGTCAACCAGATTGTGATCGTAAGATTTTAATTTTATTCTGATTTTTTGACTCATTTTCTTTAGATTTAAGCTTCAATACCTTTAGCAGCGTTAATAACTTCTTCAGATATATTAGAAGGTGTTTCAGCGTAGTGCGAAAATTCCATAGTAGATGTTGCTCTACCAGAGGATAAAGTTCTCAAAGAAGTAACGTAACCAAACATTTCTGATAAAGGCACGTCAGCTTTTATTACTTTTGAACCGGCACGATCACTCATGTTATTGACTTGCCCTCTTCTTCTGTTCAAATCTCCAACTATATCACCCATGTATTCTTCCGGAGTAAGTACTTCCAGTTTCATAATAGGCTCCATGATCACGGCTTTAGCCGCTTTAGCGGCCGCTTTAAATCCTAATTGTGCGGCCAATTCGAAAGATAACTGATCAGAGTCAACATCGTGATATGATCCGTCAGTTAAAGTCACTTTCATGGCATCTATCTCGTAACCTGCTAAAGGACCATTGGCCATAGCCATTTTGAATCCTTTTTCTACAGATGGTATATATTCTTTTGGTACGTTACCACCTTTGATTTCGGAAACAAATTCAAGACCGTCCTTACCTTCTTCACCAGGCTCGATAGTAAATACAATATCTGCAAACTTACCACGACCACCGGATTGTTTCTTATAAACCTCTCTGTGCTGTGCTCGTTGAGTAATAGCTTCTTTATATTCAACCTGTGGCTGACCCTGATTTACTTCTACCTTAAACTCACGTCTTAATCGGTCAACAATAATGTCCAGGTGAAGCTCTCCCATACCAGATATAATAGTTTGTCCTGATGCATGATCAGTTTTTACTGTAAATGTTGGGTCTTCTTCTGCTAATTTAGCTAAAGCCATACCTAATTTATCAACATCAGCTTTTGTTTTAGGCTCAACAGAAATACCAATTACAGGATCAGGAAATTTCATTGACTCGAGAACAATTCTCTCTTTTTCATCAGAAAGCGTATCACCGGTCTTAATATCTTTAAAACCTACAGCTGCGCCAATATCACCTGCTTCTATATATTCAATAGCATTTTGCTTATTGGAGTGCATTTGGTAAATACGTGAAATACGCTCTTTCTTACCTGAACGGTTGTTCATTACATAAGAACCTGCATCCAGTCTACCTGAATACGCTCTAAAGAAGGCCAGACGACCTACAAACGGGTCTGTTGCAATCTTAAACGCCAAAGCAGAAAAAGGTTCATTTACGTTAGGCTTACGAGATATTTCTTCACCTGTATCAGGATCTGTTCCAACGATATCATCTTTATCTATTGGAGATGGTAAATATCTGCATACAGCATCCAAAAGAAACTGAACACCTTTATTCTTAAATGCCGAACCGCAAATCATAGGTATGATAGACATATCCATTACAGCCGCTCTTAAAGCTGCATGAATCTCTTCTTCTGAAATAGAGGTTTCATCCTCCATGAATTTCTCAAGAAGCTCTTCGTCATAAACCGCAACTTCCTCAATCAATTTTGCTCTTAATTCAGCTGCTTCAGCTTTTAATTCTTCAGGGATATCTATTTCCTCAAAAGTAGAACCAAGAGTTTCTTCATGCCAGATAATAGCTCTGTTCTTAACGAGATCTACAATTCCTTTGAAATCGGCTTCTTCACCAATTGGAAGAACGATAGGAACAGCATTGGAACCCAACATTTCTTTAACCTGCTGGCAAACCGCTAAGAAATCAGAACCCTGACGGTCCATTTTATTCACAAAGCCCATTCTTGGAACCTTGTAGTTATCTGCAAGTCTCCAGTTAGTTTCAGACTGAGGCTCAACACCGTCAACAGCACTAAATAAGAAGACAAGACCATCCAATACTCTTAGAGATCTGTTAACTTCAACTGTAAAGTCAACGTGTCCGGGAGTATCAATGATATTAAAATTGTAATCTTTAGTTTCAGGAGTTGGTTGTGCATTTTCCATAGGAAATTTCCACGTACAGGTTGTGGCTGCAGAAGTAATAGTAATACCTCTCTCCTGCTCCTGCTCCATCCAGTCCATAGTAGCTGCACCATCGTGAACTTCTCCAATTTTATGAGAAACACCAGTATAGTACAATATACGTTCTGTAGTGGTAGTTTTTCCAGCATCAATATGTGCTGCAATTCCTATATTTCTTGTATATTTTAAATCTCTTTGTGCCATTTTATTTAGAATCTAAAGTGTGAAAATGCTTTATTAGCTTCTGCCATTCTATGGGTATCAACACGCTTTTTTACAGCAGCGCCTTCTTCTTTTGCTGCTGCCAAAATCTCTGCAGCCAGTTTGGCCGGCATAGATTTTTCATTACGTTTTCTTGCGAAAAGTATTAACCACTTCATTGCTGTGGAAACTTTTCGATCTGGTCTTATAGGTGTAGGAATCTGGAATGTAGCTCCACCAACTCTTCTGCTTCTAACCTCAACGTGAGGCATTACATTAGAAAGAGCGTCTTTCCAAAGCTCTAAAGCAGTTTTTTCTTCGTCTTGCTTTTTCTCTTCAACAATATCCATTGTTTGATAGAATATGTCGAATGCAACTGATTTCTTTCCGTCCCACATCATCATATTTACAAACCTTGTTACCAAAGTGTCATTAAACTTTGGATCCGGTAATATGGAACGTTTTTTTGCTAATCTTTTTCTCATGTCTAATTGAGTTTTTGCTTAAGGCCTTATTGGTTTTTTAATTTCATAAAATTCAAAAACAGCTCAATCCAGCCATTAAACATTTAAATGATTTATTTTTTTGGACGTTTTGCGCCATATTTTGAACGGCGTTGCAGTCTTCCTTCTACTCCTGCTGTATCTAAAGCACCTCTTACTATGTGGTACCTAACACCAGGCAAATCTTTAACTCTCCCACCTCTTACTAATACTATCGAGTGCTCCTGGAGGTTATGTCCTTCACCTGGGATGTATGCGTTCACCTCCTTACCATTTGTTAATCTAACACGAGCAACTTTACGCATTGCTGAATTAGGTTTTTTAGGTGTTGTAGTGTAAACACGCGTACATACGCCACGTCTCTGAGGACAAGAATCCAAAGCAGCCGATTTACTCTTCTTAGTAGCGGTCTTTCTTCCTTTTCTTACTAATTGTGAAATTGTTGGCATAATACTATTTAAATTACCCTTTTTTTTCGGGTTTGCAAATGTAGAAATATTTTTTTTGTAAAACAAACTAAAGCCTAAAGTAAAATTTGATTTATTTTAAAAATTAATTTATTGTATTTCAGAAGGTTTTAAAATGCCGCACAAACAAACACCAAATTGATTAAAAATAATGCTGCTTTTAAAAAGAAAAATTGTTTATTTTACATCAAGAATTTAAAACCTGAAAAAATATAATGAATCAGTATATTGATCACACACTACTAAAACCTGATACCAAAAAAGAGGAGATAGAAATCCTTTGTCAAGAGGCCGTTCTTCACAATTTTGCTTCTGTTTGCATACACCCGCATTTTGTAAAACTTGCCTCCACAGTGCTTATCGACAAATCTCCAAAAATCTGTACAGTTATTGGGTTTCCCCTTGGACAAAATACAACCGCAACAAAAATATTTGAAGCCAAAGATGCCATTCAGAACGGAGCAGATGAGATTGATATGGTAATCAATATCAGTTTGCTGAAGGACAAATCGTATGAAAGCTTAGTCCGTGAAATTAATGATATAAAAAAAGTAATTGGTAATCGCATCCTGAAAGTGATTGTTGAAATAAGTTTACTTACTGATGAAGAACTGGCTAAAATAAGTCAAATAGTTTCTGAATCCGACGCGGACTATATCAAAACATCTACAGGTTTCGGCGCACATGGCGCCACCATCGAAGCTGTAAAAATCATGAGAAATAACATCTCTAAGGACACTTTGATCAAAGCATCAGGTGGTATCAGAGATATTGAAACAGCAAAAAAATATATAGACTTAGGAGTTTCAAGATTAGGAACATCTTCCGGCGTAGAAATCATTGAGGGTAAAATCTCAGACAAAAGCTATTAATTATGAGCATACACATAGAAGCCAAAAAAGGCGAAATATCACCAAAAATACTATTACCCGGAGATCCTCTACGTGCCCAATGGATAGCTGAGACCTTTCTCGAAGATGCCAAATGCTACAATAAGGTAAGAAACATGCTTGGTTTTACCGGTTATTACAAAGGAGAGAGGGTATCTGTTCAGGGTACAGGTATGGGCATGCCGTCAGCAGGCATTTACATTGAAGAGTTGATTGAGGATTACGATGTGAATACATTAATAAGAGTAGGTAGTGCAGGATCTCTTCAAAGAGAGATTGGATTAAGGGACGTCGTGATAGCCATGTCGGCATCCACGAATTCTGCTTTAAATCAGCAACGCTTTCATGCCGCGCATTTTTCACCTACAGCTAATTACGAACTATTTCAAAAAGCGGTAGATTTTGCCAAGTCGGAAAAAATAAGTTTTCACGCTGGTAATGTTTTTTCTTCTGATATTTTTTATGCTGATCATAAAGATTATTACAATATATGGTCTGCTTATAATGTACTTTGTGTGGAAATGGAAGTTGCAGTTCTATACACTGTAGCCGCCAAGCACAAGGCAAAAGCACTTGGAATACTCACTATTTCCGACTCTCTGGTAACAGGTGAACTGACTTCTGCCAAAGAACGTGAACAAAGCTTTGGAGATATGGTAAAAATCGGACTAGAAACCCTACTAGATTGATTGAAACTCTTAAAAGACAATACCAGGGATTTTTAGATACACCTCAACTCATCATAAATAAGGAGATTCTTGGTGCTGATTTTTTTGAAACAAAAGAGAAGGTTGAAATTCTATCAATTAAAGATTCCATTGAAGCACTTTCTAAAAATAAATATCTGGGTAAGCGAGCCGAATTATTTTTTTTAGCCTATTTAAGGGCTTCAACAAGGTTCACAGATATTATTCACAGTTTCCAGATAAATTCAGAGGAGAAAACTCTTGGTGAAGTAGATTTTATTTGTTTCGATCAGCTGAAGCAAAGGTGGATACATATTGAACTGGTATATAAACTATATGTCTTTACAGGCGAGAATCAATTTGATGATCTTACATTTTGGATTGGCCCTAATCTGAAGGACCGATTAGACTACAAGATCAATAAACTAAAATCACATCAGATTCCATTAGGGGAGCATCCTGATGTTTTGAACAGTATTAAAAGTGATGATATAAAAAGTTACTGCTGCTTTAAAGCCAAACTATTTCTAAAAAATAAAGTAACAACTCTAAAACCCACAAATATCAATGCCAATTGCGTTTCCGGAATCTATATGAATTTTGAGGAATTTAAGAGCTTTAGATACAAAAAGAGTATTTATCATGTTCCCGACAAACCGGATTGGACATGTAAACCTGAAACAAATAAGCACTGGTATAATTTTGAGGAAGCCGAAGAAAGGCTCAAACCAAAATTAAAAGACAAACGTGCCCGACTGGTCTGGGAAAAAACTGAAGCTGGTGAGTATTTTGAATATTTTGTTGTGTGGTGGTAAATGCTTAAATCAGGAAAATAGCATGATTTTGACTTTAAAGTATGACAAGTATAGATATGATTAATAGCATTGTTTGATCTAAATCCTTTGGTCTGGCAGACATAGCTTTTTTATTGAAAAATTCACTTTATTTCAAAATCCCTCATATGCATTTAGCTGACAACAAAATTGTTGTATTTTTGCAGTTTATTGCATTAAGCTAACACTTACTATGATTTCATTTTTTTCTAAAGATTCTTCATTATATTTTGCAGTGGTTCACCGTGAATCATTCACTGATACGGAGCTCAAAAAGCTTTTTTGGCTATTTGGTGAAGCTGAACAGGTTTCGAACTCGACAACTGACAAATACTTCATAGGACCTCGTGCCAACATGATTTCTCCATGGTCTACAAATGCCGTTGAAATCACTAAAAATATGGGGATTGAAGGTGTTGAACGTATTGAAGAACTGACTGCTGTTGAAAAAGACTTTACAGCTTTTGACTACATGCTTTTTCAAAAATATGAAACTTTAGACGATCATATTTTCGATGTGCACACTCAAGCTGATTCTGTAATCAATATTGAGGACATTTCGGCCTACAATGAGTCTGAAGGTCTGGCTTTGAGTGAAGACGAAATAGAGTATCTTGAAGATGTGAGTAAAAAGATCAAAAGACCTCTAACCGATGCTGAAGTCTTTGGATTTTCTCAAGTAAATTCTGAACATTGCAGACATAAAATATTCAATGGAGAATTTATCATCGATGGTAAAGTAAAAGGAGAATCTTTATTTTCATTAATAAAGAAAACGTCTAGAAAAAACAGTAATGAAATTGTTTCAGCCTACAAAGACAATGTAGCTTTTATAAATGGTCCTAAAATCAATCAATTTTCACCGGAAAAAGCCGATGAAGCCTCTTTCTATAAAAACAGAAGTGTTCAGTCAGTAATATCTCTGAAAGCTGAAACCCATAATTTTCCAACCACAGTTGAACCTTTCAATGGTGCAGCCACAGGAAGTGGCGGCGAGATAAGAGACAGAATGGCTGGAGGTCGCGGATCAATTCCATTAGCCGGAACAGCGGTTTACATGACATCATATTCAAGATTAAATGACCAAAAAGCCTGGGAAAAAGCTATTAAACCAAGAGCCTGGCTTTATCAAACGCCCCTGGACATATTGATCAAGGCTTCAAACGGTGCTTCAGATTTTGGAAATAAGTTTGGACAACCTTTAATTTGTGGATCTTTACTCACTTTTGAACATGCTGAAAATGATCAAACTTTAGCTTACGATAAGGTGATTATGTTGGCTGGTGGCGTTGGCTATGGCTTAAAAAAACAAGCACAAAAAAACACACCTAAAAAAGGTGACAGGATCATTATTCTGGGCGGGGACAATTACAGAATTGGTATGGGAGGTGCAGCTGTATCTTCCGCTGATACCGGCAACCAGGAAAGCCATATCGAACTCAACGCTGTGCAGCGGGCTAACCCTGAAATGCAAAAACGAGTATCAAATGCGATTCGCGCCTTAGTGGAAGCGACAGATAATCCAATCATCTCCATACACGATCATGGTGCGGGCGGCCATTTGAACTGTCTAAGTGAACTCGTAGAAGAAACCGGAGGTCATATTAATTTGGACAAACTACCTGTTGGCGACCATACACTGTCTGCAAAAGAGTTAATTGGCAATGAATCTCAGGAGAGAATGGGACTCATCTTATCTGCTGAAGATACAGAAACACTTAAAAAAATTGCAGAACGTGAACGTGCACCATTTTATGAAGTCGGTGTGATCACCGGTGACCATAGGTTTGTATTTGAAAGCGAAACCAATGGAGATAAGCCCATGGATCTGGATCTGGCGCACTTATTTGGCAACTCTCCTAAGACTGTCATGCAGGATAAGGTGATTAAAAATAACTATGAAGACGTCAAATATAACCCTGAAACACCAAAGACCTATTTGGAAAAAGTGCTTCAGCTGGAAGCTGTGGCTTGTAAAGACTGGCTCACCAACAAGGTTGATCGCTGTGTTTCAGGCCGGGTAGCAAAACAACAAACCGTCGGCCGATTACAACTACCGCTGAACAATTGCGGGGTAGTTGCTCTGGATTATGAAGGCGATCATGGTATTGCAACTTCCATTGGGCACTCGCCGATTTCAGGATTAATAAGCCCTAAAGCGGGATCACAAAATTCAATTGCAGAAGCTTTGACGAATTTAATTTGGGCACCTTTAGAAAAAGGCTTAAAATCTGTTTCATTGTCAGCCAATTGGATGTGGCCTTGTAAAAATCCTGGTGAGGATGCCAGACTTTACGAAGCTGTAGAGGCAGCATCACAATTTGCCATAGATCTAGGCATCAATATTCCTACCGGAAAAGATTCCTTGTCTATGAAGCAGAAATATCCCGATAAAGACGTATTATCACCTGGAACAGTAATCATTTCCGCGGCAGGGCACTGTGACAATATTGCCCAGGTGGTTGAACCGGTCATGCAAGTCAATGGCGATAGTCTTTATTATATCAATATGAGCCGGGATAATTTTAAGCTTGGAGGTTCATCTTTCGCTCAAACTATAAGTAAGATTGGTAAGGACACACCTGAAATTAAAGATGCTCAATTTTTTAAAAATGCTTTTGATGCCATTCAGGAATTGATCAAAAAGGATCTACTTCTAGCTGGACATGATATTTCTTCAGGTGGTTTGATCACGAGTCTGCTTGAAATGTGCTTTTCTGATATTAATGTCAGTGCCGATATTGATCTTAGCGTTTTTGATGATTACGATATCATTAAAATTCTTTTTGCTGAAAATTCAGGCATAGTCATACAGGCCAGAGAAGACGAAGCTGTTGAAAAATATCTAAAGAAACAAAACATTGAATTCTTTAAAATTGGCAGATGTGTTCGTCAACGCTTCTTAACGATAAGTCATCAGCAGAAAACCTTTAAGTTCGATGTAGCGAAATGTAGAGACCTTTGGTATAAAACTTCTTTTGAATTGGACAAAAATCAAACACCTGTTCATCTGGCCGAAGAACGTTTCAAAAACTACAAAAGCCAGGCTTTACAATATGTATTTCCACAGAATTTTGTTGGAAAGGTTAAAAAACCATCCCGAAAAAAACCCTTAGCGGCTATTATTCGTGAAAAGGGATCTAACTCTGAACGTGAAATGGCAAAAGCATTAGATCTTGCGGGATTCAGAGTTAAGGATATCCATATGACCGATTTGATTTCAGGTCGGGAAAATCTGGAAGACATTCAGTTTTTGGCAGCAGTAGGCGGGTTCTCCAATTCTGATGTTTTAGGCAGTGCCAAAGGCTGGGCCGGAAGTTTCCTCTATAATGAAAAAGCCAAAACAGCATTATACAATTTCTTCCAAAGAGAAGATACCCTGTCACTTGGGGTTTGTAATGGTTGCCAATTGTTTATTGAACTTGGACTCCTTCATACCGAAGATGATGAAAAACCCAAAATGCTACATAACGATTCACATAAATTTGAGTGTCAGTTTACTTCAGTTGAAATACAAAACAACAATTCGGTGATGCTGTCTAATTTGGCAGGCATGAAACTCGGGATTTGGTCCGCACATGGTGAAGGTAAATTCAGTTTTCCGTATGCAAAAGAAAATTACAATATTGTAGGGAAATACGCCTATGATGCGTTTCCGGCAAATCCGAACGGTTCACAATATAATACAGCCATTCTAACAGACAAATCAGGCAGGCATCTGGTGATGATGCCACATTTGGAGCGTTCGATTTTCCCATGGAATTGGGCCTATTACCCTAAAGACAGAACAGAAGATAAAATAACACCATGGTTGCTGGCATTTGAAAATGCCGCGCAATGGCTTAAAGATGGAAATATTTCAAAATTAGAACAGTAAATGATGGAAGTTTTTATTCCGATATTGACCATATTGATAGGTCTTGGCATTGGTTTTTTGCTCGGCAAATATGTAGCCGGTCTTTCTCAAAAAGCCAAAGACAGCCAATGGCAGGAACAAAACAGTCAACTCAAAACTCAAATTGGTTATTTTGAAAAACAGATCAGTGACCTAAAGACTGAGCACGACAAAGACCTTGAGATCCTGAAAACGGAAAGAGATCAGATCAGAGAAGACAAAGACGAAATCGCCACACAACTGACCCGTATCCAATCTGAAAACAAATTTCTTCAGGAAAAACTGGACCATCAAAAAACAGAAATCGAAAATCTTCAGGAAAAGTTTACCAAAGAATTCGAAAATCTGGCTAATAAAATCTTAGACCAAAAATCACAGAAATTCACGGTTTCCAATAAAGAAAATATTGAGCAAATCCTAAACCCGCTAAAAGAGAAGATCAAAAATTTTGAGGAAAAGGTTCAGAAAAATCAGGATAATTTTAATGAAAAGCATACCCGTCTTGACGAGATCATCAAACAACTTAATGATGAGAACCGAAAGATGAGCGAAGAGGCCGACAAACTGACAAAAGCCCTGAAAGGCGAAAGCAAAACCCAGGGCAACTGGGGCGAATTGATCCTCGAACGTGTTTTGGAAAAATCCGGACTGACTAAAGGCAGAGAATACGATGTACAACAAAGCTTTACTGATGATGAAGGCTCGCGATTTATGCCTGATGTTGTCATCAATCTGCCGAACGAAAAGCAAATGATCATAGATTCCAAGGTAAGTTTAACGGCTTATGAACGCTATGTGAATGCTGAAGAGGAAACAGAAAGGGCTTTGCACTTAAAAGCACACATTAAATCCCTTAAAAACCACATCAAGCAATTAAGCGATAAAAACTATCAGGATCTGGGCTATAAAAAATCACCTGATTTTGTTTTGATGTTTATCCCAATTGAACCGGCTTTGTATTTAGCTCAAAATGAAGACCAGAATTTCTATTATTCTGCATTTAAGGATAACATTTTACTGGTAAGTCCTACTACTCTGCTCTCAACCCTGAGAACAGTTGATATGATCTGGAGTAATGAAAAGCAGCAACAGAACGCCAACGAAATCGCCAATCATGCCAGTAATTTGTACGATAAGTTTTCCAACCTTCTCGATGAATTAGAAACGCTGGGCAGACGTATAAACTCAACAGATACTGCCTATAAATCTGCCATGAAGAAACTGACCGGTCAGCAAAACCTGGTCAAAGACATCGAAAAACTGCAGGAGCTCGGCGTTAAAACCAACAAACAGATCAGTCCTAAGTGGATCAAAAAAGCGGATCAGGGGTTGATTGGGGAGTGAATGAAAAAATATTGAAAGAAAATTGTTAACTATTCTCACTAATTAAATAGCGAAAATAAATCTAAGCCTGTATTTTTTGATTATTAAAAATATTATTTTTTTCTATTTGTTTATCGTAAGTCCTAAAAATAGGTATTCACTGCAAATTCAAATTGATTGATAAAAATCTCCTTGAAATTGGAAATGTTATTTTGTTCATAAAACAAAAGCATAGCCTTTTTGTAATCAATAGAATCCACAGTTCGAAAAGATAAGGGACAATAGTTGTAATTCAATAAAATAGCATTACTTACGATCCTAGCTGTTCTTTTATTACCATCCATAAAAGGCTGTATGTACGAAATTAGTACTAGGGCAAGTAATGCCTTTTCAAATATGCTATCTTTCGCATTGATAACTTCACAGGTATTCCTGAGTGCTTCT
>CAJXVZ010000014.1 GCA_913062845.1 uncultured Psychroflexus sp. | reverse complement strand
AATTTTTATTTATTTTCAAAAAAGACAGGATTTCAAGGATTTATAAACCTGAGTCCCGACATTCCTGATGGTTTTATGCCTTACATCAAGGATAATCTCGCAATGTCTAAAAGTAAATTGTGGTATAGCCTAAGTACAGCTAAGGATGATGTACCTTTCTTAAAAGAAAAAGCAAAAAAATTAAGTGATCTGGTTTCTACGATTGAAAATGATATGGTTACAACCAGCTATAGATTATTTGAAAGTGGAGATCACTACACTTTTGTGGTAAATGCATTGCCCTTTAATTTACTGGAAATATTTGCGCCCTATACACCTATTGATGAAAAAGAATACGAGGTTTTGTCAAAAGCAGAAGACCCCAACCAATACCTGATAAAGAAATATGAGGTTATCAATACATTATATGATCTCAATAAAAAAATCAGAATTTCTGACATCATGAAGGTGGATAAGCTCATAAAAGAGAATGAATCCTGGGAATTTTATGAAGGACTTGCCAGAATTGCCAAAAAAGAACATCCTGAGACGCTGCTTTATGATTATTTTCTGGGAAGATATTTTCAAAAAATGGGGAATCCGAAAAAAGCTATAAAGGCTTATCAGTCAGCCTATTCGTATAAAGAAGCCGGAGGAATATCCAAAGATATGCTGCTTGAGGAGGCTGCCCGATTAAAAGATCTTTTTGGTTACTAATGGCTAAGGCAAAAACAGTATACTATTGCCAGAATTGTGGTGCACAACACCCCAAATGGCAGGGACAGTGTAATTCATGTAAACAGTGGAATACCCTGGTCGAAGAAGTTATTTCCAAAACTGAAAAAAAGGACTGGCACACTGATGGGAATACAGCAAAAAGTTTACAACCAAAGTTTTCAAAAATTGAAGACATAGCATATGAGGTTGAAGACAGAATTACCTTACCTGACAAAGAACTGAACAGAGTACTTGGAGGCGGACTTGTAAAAGGCTCACTCATATTACTTGGTGGTGAGCCAGGTATAGGAAAAAGTACACTGTTGTTACAGCTTTGTTTAAAGCTAAAATTAAAAAGCCTTTATGTTTCGGGTGAAGAAAGCAGTAAACAGATAAAAATGCGTGCACAACGTATTAGCGCCACAAATGATAACTGCTATATCCTTGCGGATACTTCTACTCAAAATATATTCAAACAAATAAAACGACTTGGTCCTGAAATACTGATCATAGATTCTATCCAGACTTTAAAAACAGAATTTGTTGAAAGTTCACCAGGGAGTATTTCTCAGATACGTGCCTGTACTGCTGAATTGATTTCTTTCGCTAAGGATACCAACACGCCAGTTATTCTAGTCGGGCATATCAATAAGGAAGGGCATCTTGCAGGACCTAAGATTCTTGAGCATATGGTAGATACTGTTCTACAATTTGAAGGGGATCAAAACTTTATTTACCGCATCATAAGAGTCCAGAAGAACAGGTTTGGAGCAACCCATGAACTTGGTATTTATGAAATGTTTTCAGGAGGATTGAAAGAGATCCTCAACCCGTCAAAAATTTTAATTTCAAATCATAACCACAACCTTAGCGGTACTTCAATAGCTGCTACTATAGAAGGCATGCGCCCGTTAATGATTGAAATACAAGCTCTTGTAAGTTCTGCAGTTTACGGCACACCACAGCGCTCTTCCACGGGCTATAATGCCAAAAGACTCAATATGGTTCTGGCCGTGTTAGAAAAAAGAGCGGGTTTTAAATTAGGAGCCAAAGATGTGTTTTTGAACATTACAGGAGGAATTAACGTAGATGACCCTGCCATAGATTTAGCAGTAGTGGCGGCAATTTTATCCTCCAATGACGACACAGCATTAGAACATAATATCTGCTTTGCGGGTGAGATAGGTTTAGCAGGTGAAGTTAGGCCAGTACCAAGATTAGAGCAACGCATCGCAGAGGCTGATAAACTCGGCTTTGAAAAAATATTTATTTCCAAACATACAAAAGTGTCTACCAATGCTTACAATCTTGATGTCATAAGCCTTGGAAGTGTTACAGATCTGGTCGAAGTTTTGTTTTCCTGAATTGACTTCAGTTTTGATTAAAGTAAGCTTTAAGTGTCTAAAATCTTAATTTTTAGATTTGTAATAGCCATAGAAAGAAATATAGGCATAACAGGTTATTGTGAAAATAAAAGCTATTTTAAAGCCATAGCTGTCAATTATATTTCCAAAAATAAAAGGGACCACAGCACCTCCAACAATGGCCATACAAAGAATACCGGAGGCCTGTGATTTTAAATTTCCCAGACCCTCTAAGCTTAGTGAAAAAATAGTAGGGAACATAATAGAGTTGAAAAGTCCAACAGCAAGTATACTCCACATAGAAACAAGTCCAACTGTAAGGATGGATGTCAGAATCATACATATTGCCAATAATGCAAAAAAAGATAAAACTTTGCCGGGCGAAAGAATCCTTGTGAGGTATGAACCTACAAAACGACCTATCATTGCACCACCCCAGTAAAAGGTAATAAATATGCCAAGCAGAGATCGTGGATCTGAATTGGAGAACGAATGGTTAAATACATCAGCAATTGTATTTGCAATAGACATCATATGCCCATTATTCGCAACAATTACACTGAGGTTCATGCTTTCAAAATAATTGACCAGAAAACTGCTGCCTATAGCAACTTCAGCACCTACATATACAAATATACCCAAGGCACCAAGCAGTAGTTTTTTGTTTTTCAGAAGTTCTGTGTAGCCCTGACGGGGACTTTTTTCTACCACTGAAGGCAGTTTAATGAAGTAAAATAAAAGAGCGAGTAATCCAATGAATATGGCTATTGCCAGAAAAGGTACTTGTACTGTACCAGCTTCTTCTGCATAATAATTCAGCTTTTCTGCTTCGGTAAGTAAATTTATTTCAGCTGAAGATTTTACAGAACTACTCAGCAAAAACAGTGCTCCTATTATAGGAGCTATGGTAGTGCCCAATGAATTAAAAGCCTGAGATAGGTTAAGTCGACTACTGGCGCCTTTCTCACTACCCAAAAGAGAAACATATGGGTTTGCCGCTACCTGTAGAATAGTAATACCACTGGCCAGGGTAAAATATCCAACAATAAAAACATTAAAATTTCGGTAGGCCGACGCCGGGTAAAACAATAGACATCCGGTGGCCATTGTAAGCAGTCCTGCAATGATACCATTTTTATAACCTATTTTGGATAATAGCTTACCGGCTGGTAATGAAACGATAAAGAAGGCTATAAAAAAGGCAGATTGAACCAAAATTGTTCTGCCGTAGGACATTTCAAAAACATCTTTCAATCGTGGGATAAGGCTATCGACCAGAACGGTAATAAACCCCCATAAAAAGAATAAAATGGTGATAAACAGAAAGGCACTCTTATAGTTCGACTTAGTTGATGTCATCTGTAAATTTATTGTTCAGGATCTGATGGCTTATAGTAATAATCTGATTTAATATTTTTATTTACACCATTCTTGTAAATTGTACAACTAAACCATTCCTGAATACTATAATAACCTGTCTCTCCTTTTTTGTTGATTGCGATATAACCAACCTGAAAGTTTTTAAAATCTCTGTTCTTCTTTACAATTCTTAGAATAGCTTCTTCACAGGCTTTCTGAGGTGAAAGACCTTGTCGCATCAGTTCAACAATCAAAAAGCTCCCTACTGTTTTTAGTACTTCTTCACCAAGTCCGGTTGCGGTAGCCGCACCAATTTCATTATCTACAAATAAGCCTGCACCAATTATTGCAGAGTCTCCAACACGGCCCCTCATCTTATATCCCATGCCACTTGTTGTACAGGCACCTGATAGGTTGCCGCTTTTATCCATAGCAAGCATTCCAATGGTATCATGGTTTTCTATATTGATGATTGGCTTGTACTCTGATTTTAGTTTCCATTTCTCCCATTGCTTCCTGGAGTCATCAGTCAATAAATCTTCTTCCATAAAGCCGCTTTCTAAAGCAAATTTTTTAGCACCCTCACCTGCAAGCACTACATGAGGCGTATCTTCCATTACCTTTCTTGCTACTGATACGGCATGTGTAATGTTTTCCAAAGCAAGTACAGCTCCATAATCTCCATTACTGTTCATGATACAGGAATCCAGTGTTACAATACCATCTCTGTCGGGTATTCCTCCTTTTCCAACAGTTTGATTTTTTTCATCAGCTTCTTCAACCATAACACCTTGTTCAACTGCTTCTAAAGCCGATTTTCCTTTATTGAGAATTTCCCATGCTTTTTCAGTAGCTTTGGGTACATTCCAGGTGGCTATGACAATTGGTAAATTAAGTGCTTGTTCTTTTGCTTCACTCACAGGCGCATCATTTGTCTTTTTTGACTGTTCAGCACAAGACATTCCAGCTGATGCCGCAGCAATACCAATCCCCGAAAGACCGGCCCTTTGAATAAATTTACGTCGTTTCAAATTTTCTAATGGTAAGGTTGATAATTTTTAAAAATACTATTTTAAAATTAAAAGATGAAAATTTAACACTTTAAAGCATCATGATCATTAAATAATTAAAGTTTAGAAAAATAAACCAAGATTTCATTAACCAAAAATCTAATTAATCTCAATCTCATCAATAAATATCCAGGATTGGCCGTCTTGAGTATAGCCAGGATGCCAATCCGGTAATTCACCTAATTTTCTGGCAATAACTTTGATATACCTGAACGCTTTCGTTTTAAAAGTATGCATGAAGTTGTAGATATCAGGTTTGTTCAATCGAGCAGTAGCATTCATTTTTTGGGTATGTATGGAATTAAAATCCAAACCATCCAGAGAGACTAATAACTCCACTTCGGTAGGTAAGAAAATCCATGACTTTTGATCCTGTAAAAAATTTATCTTTACGTATTCATTGGTTTTTATTTTTCCTAGATCAACTGTTGCGACGACATCTTCGTTCCAGTAGCCTTGCCATGTGCCTGTCCTGAAGTCTTCAGTGCCCAAAATACCATCAATCAGTGCATTATCTCCACCTGCGTTGTACTGATTGGCATATTCTGTTTCCAAAGAAATTTTCAAATTAGGATCAATTTTAAAGAAATTGGTGGCGATCATAGGGCTTTTTTTGTTGCCCTTCTGACTGTAGACCTCCAAAAGGCTTTTATCTTTTATGATTATAGGTTCTGTGTATGGTTTAAAGCCAATAGTTTCAGCTACCGAAGGATTCAAGAGTTTATAATAAATATTAGCTTTTTCATCATGGTTCTTTAATATGACTTCAGTTTGGTCTTTGAAGGCGATTTCACCCTTAGCAATAAATGGTGATGATACGATTAAATGTTCTTCAATCTTTGTTTCAGGAATATTTTCATCAGCTTTTCCCCATTCAGACGGCTCATCTCCCATGTCAAAAACCAACTCACCACCATTCATAATATCTTCATGTTTTAAAAAAGAAAAGGGATAGTCTTTCCCATTTAAAGCAGCAGACTGGATGTAGATATTTTTATCGGAAATACCTTTAGCTCTAATGGTAAATTTGTTGCCGTTTTCAAGATTTATTATAGCGCTTTCAAATAAAGGTTTGCCGATGATGTATTCATTGGAACCTGGCGTTACCGGGTAAAATCCTAAACTGCTGAGTACATACCATACGCTCATTTGTCCACAGTCTTCATTACCCGAAATCCCATCGGGAGCATTATGGTATAAGGTCGTTAAAATCTCATGGACGTATTTTTGTGTTTTTTCAGGTTTGTTGATAAAATTATACAAGTAGGCGATATGATGACTAGGTTCGTTGCCATGTGCATATTGCCCGATAAGGCCTGTGATGTCAGCCTGATGTCTGCCAGATGTGTTTTGATTTGCTGTGAATAAATCATCTAGTTGTGCTTCCAGCTTTTTCTTGCCACCCATTAATTTGATAAAACCTGAAATATCCTGAGGTACATAAAAGCTGTATTGCCAGGCATTGGCTTCGGTGTAATTAAAATTTACCTCATAAGGGTCAAAAGGGGAGAACCAGGTGTTTTTAAAACGACCCCTCATAAACTTGGAGTCCGGGTCGTAGACATTTTTATAATTCTGTGCCCGCTTGAGATAGGTTTTATAATCCTCAGACTTGTCAAGAGCTTTTGCCATCTGTGCAATACTCCAGTCGTCATAGGCATATTCCAGGGTTTTAGAAACCGACTCTGATTCTTTTTCAACCGGGATAAAACCAAGCTCCTTATACTGTTTTAATCCTAATTTATCTTGTGAGGCTGAATGTTTCATGGCTTCAAAAGCCTTTTCTACATCATAATCACGAATGCCTTTCAGGTAAGCATCTGCAATCACCGGAACAGCATGGTAGCCTATCATGCAACCTGTATAATTGGCAGACAAGTCCCAAATGGGCATGATTCCACCGGACTCATATTTTTTGATAAAGGTTTTTATGAAGTCATTAGTACGTTCCTGTTCAATAATCGTGTAGAGAGGATGAGTGGCCCGGTAAGTATCCCAAAGCGAAAAAACGGTGTAATGCTGATGTTCACCTGATCGATGGATTTCCATATCCATATCACGATATCTGCCATCTACATCCTGGTAAAGGTTAGGGGCAATCATGGTATGGTAGAGCGAGGTGTAGAAATTGGTTTTGTGATCTTTATTATCAGTCGTAATTTCTATTTTTTTCAGTTGTTTCGACCAGGCGTTCTGAGCATGGCTTTTAACTTCCTCAAAAGATTTACCACCTATTTCGGTTTCCATGTTTTTTCGGGCGCCTTCAATATCTACAGCAGATATTCCAACTTTTAGGATTATAGGTTCGTTGTTTGGGTTATCGAAGGTCAAGGCTGCTCGTCTTCCGCCAAGTTCGGTTGTCTCAGAGGCAGATTGTAAGGTGTATTCAAATGCATGTGAAGTTTGTATGGCAAAAAATAACCGTTGATCTGTTGCCCAGGCTTCAGAAAAACGATAGCCATGAATCTCTGTGCTGGATATTTTTTCAATTTTTGCATCAAGGACCTTATCACGATGTACAAGATCCAGAATTACAACCTGATCATTTGCTGAAGGAAATTGATATCTGTGAATTCCGCTGCGTTCTGAAACCGTAAGCTCTACTTCAATGTTAGTGCTGTCCAATTTTACCTTATAGTATCCGGGTTCTGCAATTTCATTATTATGTGAAAAATAATCTCCATAGCCTTTTTTTAGACCTGTTCCGATTGCTTTCCGGTTAATTTCAGGGTCAGATCCGTTGTTGAAATTTATGGTATTTGTTGGCATCAACAAAACATCTCCATAATCAGATACGCCGGTTCCACTCAGATGCGTATGGGAAAATCCGTATATGTAATTATCGGAGTAGTGGTACCCCGAGCAACCATCCCAGCCATCCAGTCGGGTGTCCGGACTGAGTTGCATCATGCCAAAGGGCATTGTCGCTCCGGGAAAGGTATGGCCATGGCCTCCGGTTCCTATAAAAGGATTGACATAATGAATTGGATTTTCAGAATCCAATACGCTTTCTTTTTGGCAACCAATAAGCCCGAAAAGGATAAAGACAAAATATATATGTGTAATCCACTTTTTTGTCATATTTATCTTATTTCATCAATAATTTCCTGTATGTTGTCATTCAAGTTCAATATGACTTCAGCATATTTTTTGTCCCAGTATTCCAGTTTGGATCTGTCTTTAGCCTCTATTTGATATTCGATTGCAGGCAAGATCCATGAGGCGTAGCCACTATACGGATCGGAAGAAACGTAAAGTGATTTATACCATTCTCCAAAGGGTAAGCCTTCGGGGATCAAAAAACTTTTTTCCAATTCAATGAGCATTTGATTTATAGCCTTGATGTTCTTCTTTTTTAATTTTTTCTTTTCCAGAAGTTCAGAAAGGTTCTTAGTAGCTATATCTGCTGTTTTTTCAAGATTTGAAATCGCAACTTTGGCCTTGCTGAAGCCTTTAAATTCAGGATATAATGTATTAACTTTTTTAGTGGCATTTTCAAAATGAATTTTTAAATCTGTCGCATATTTGACCATGTCGTATGGGATAACTTCAGCGTTGGCAAGCCTTAGGGAAAGTGTGCCCATAACAGCTTCTAATGTTGGTCCCATTTGAAATTCAGGGTCTACAAACTTTTCATAAAAGTAAAAATCATCATAATTTGTATGGTACAGGGTTTTACCACGATAACCTGCATTTAATGAAGGAATCCCGGCATGCATATAAAAACCGATGTGATCTGAACCACCGCCAAGGTTACCAATGCCAGGCTCTGTTTTTTCTTTTTTCCATTCTTCATAAACCGTTTTGTCTGAATAGGGGTAGTTTACAAATTTTGTCGCATCAGCTAGTATAGTTTTAAGGCTTGGCGAAGCGGATGCACTGAAGTTTTTTCCGGATACCGCACCATCAAGATTGATGTATGCAACAGCATTGGATTGCAGCTCTTCTTTAAGCTGTTCTACCCACTCTGTAGAGCCTATTACACCATGTTCTTCAGCATCCCAATGGGCAATGAGTATTGAGCGTTCAGGCCGTTTGCCGTCTTTGGCAAGCTTTCCAAGGGTTTCAGACAGGCTTAGGAGCATCGCCGTGCCTGAATTTGGGTCTGTTGCTCCAAAGGCCCATGCATCGTAATGGCAACCTAATATGATCCACTCATCAGGATATGTACTGCCTTTTAAAGTTCCTACAACATTAAAGACCCTCGTAAAATCTTTTGGCTGATTTACCTTCAGCCTTACTACCAATTCACTTCCACCTTCAAGTCTATAGGCATAAGGCAATCCGCCTTGCCAATCCGGAGGTACTGGTTGACCAGTCATATGTTTAAAAATATCTTCAGCAGCACCATAAGCTATTGGTGTAACCGGTATAGTGTGCAATCCAACTTCATCAGTTTGTAATCTTTCCGGAGTTTTTTTATCATCAAGTGGTAATGCAGGTTCATAAGGTGTAAGTGGATCTCCGGTCCAGTCAGCAGTTAAAACTGATCCACGTTGAATAGCGCTGTGGTTGTATTGTGGTCCTTCCGGATAAATAAGGCCTTTCATGTATCCTGAGTCGGCAGGATCGGTGTAAATTATCAAACCTGCGGCACCATATTGTTCTGCAAATTTTGCTTTGTAACCTCTAAAGTTTCCACCATAACGGGCAATGACAATTTTTCCGCCAATGTCAACACCAAGAGCTTTCAGCTTTTCAAAATCCTCCTTGCGGGCATAGTTTGCATAAACTATTTCGGCTGTAACCTCACCATTACCTGAATAAGCGTTCCAGCCTTTTAGCAGATCCGGATGATCCGAATACGGATCTTCTTTCAGCACTTCTTCTTTTTGATCGATAATTAGATTTTCCGGTGACAAAATTTCTATTTCTGATTGTCCGGGTCCCTGGCTTAAATAAACATCGTAAGGATAGGCCGTAACATCAAAACCTGCAGCACGCATAGTTTCCATCATGTAATCTCTGACCAATTCGTTGTTTGGAGAACCGGCGATGTGTGGTTTTTCCGTAAGTTTTTTCAGGTGATGCCTGAATCTTTCTTTGTTTATTTTAGATCTGAATTCCTTCTCAAGATTTAATTGTACTTCAGCATCTTTTGTAGAGTAACCCGTCAGGTTCTGTGCCAGAGATGCCAGACAAAAAAGTAAGGCTGAGGCATGAAGTAATATTTTCATTAACTTTTTTGAGGCTGAAGTTACATTTTTTATTTAAAAACATACCCTTTAAAAAATCTGAAAGAACTTAAAAAGAGTTCAGCATCTAAATTCATGTCTTATAATAAATGCAGATGAATAATTCAGATTAAAAAGAATAGCCTATAGCAAAATTGAGGATCGGCTGGTCAAACTGAAAATCAAAACGTTCTCCTTCAGGAAGCGCAGGGTCATGAATAGGAGCTGCCAGATCAAAACGGATCACAAATCCCTGTACATCTATACGAAGTCCAACGCCGGAACCAATTCCTAATTCGGTTAAAAAATCTGAGGTGAATTGGTCTTCACCATTAAATGCAGGATTGGGATTAGAATTCCAAATATTTCCGGCATCTGTAAATACAGCGCCTTTAAAGAATGAAAAAATCGGAAATCTGTATTCTATATTGGCTTCGAGTCGTATGTTACCGGTGCGGTCAAAAAAGTCGTTTGTATTGTTTAATTGGTCACTTCCAGAATAAGTTCCGGGTCCAAGTGATCTTATACGGAATGCTCTCACGCTGTATGGTCCGCCAGAGAAATATTGTTTGACGTACGGGATAACATCTGAGTTGCCGTAAGGCAGTCCATAACCTGCAAAGAGTCTCATAGCCAGAGTTTGCTCTTTGTCTTTTCCAAATTTATGATGTACTCTGGCATCTACGTCTGCTTTTGCGTATTGCGCATATTGTAATCCAAAAACCTCTTCTGAAGGCCCCGAAGTGCTGCCACCGGCAAACAGACTTAGTGTATTTCCTGCCAGGTCGAGCGTTGTATTTAAATAATATTGCCAGGAGTCTTTACTTTTCAACATGCCGTTGTAGGTTATGGCAAACTCAAGTCCTGAAATAAATTGTTGATCAAAGCTTCGTCTTAAAAAGGGGTTGCTGTCTAAAATGTCCTCAAACTCATCAGATGTGTTTGTAAGTTGAGTATAATTTAAAGATAACGGATTGAATTCATACGTTAAATATCTGTTTGCATTCCAGGTATACCCAAACAGTGCTCTGCTTGAAACTATTGTATAGAGTTGAGTTCTGTTCAAAAAATCTACACCCAGACTGGTCTTGGTTTTTGGAATAGAATATTTAAAAAGATCATCATCAATAGTAATTGGAAAAATGAGTCTTGGGAATGTCAATTTTGTGGTTAAACCATATTCAATACTGTTAAGTCCTGCATTTGAACCACTGGCAAATTGGGTCTCATAACCAAATTCAGTACTGATGTCGAGTACTTCACCACCATTGAATAGATTCCTGTTGGTGTATGTGAGTGATAAATTAGGGCCTGTGAAATTATTAGATTTGGTTACAGCCTGCAATTCAGCACGGATTGATCTTTTGTTTAGGGGTGAAAGAAAGATGTTGGCCTCAAGGGCTTTTTCTCTTTCAGATGCTGTTGTGTCTATTTCTTTATATTGAATATTTACATATTTATAGATGTCAAAAGAGGACAGCCTTCTGGCAGTGTTTTTTGAACTGCCGGGATTATACATTTGTCCTTGTTCAAGAGTTATGAATTTATCCAGGTATTTTGGTTTGATAAAAACAGAATCCTGTAAATAATATTTATTGTTAAATTCAATAGTGTTTTTGCTTGTTGTATCCCGGAGGTTCTGCTGAGGGTAAATATTTATCTTTGAAATTCTGTAAGGTAAAATTGCCCTTTCCGGTGCATTATCTTTAAGTCTTAAGTAAAGGTCGAATCTTTTTTTGGTGTATTGATTGGTATCAGCTTCAAAAATTAAAAAATCTGAATTGAAATTATAATAGCCTATTTTTTTTAGTTCATTATCAATATGTTGTCTTTCCAGTTTGAAATTTGAAAGATTGAATCTATTCTCTTTATATAACGGAGAATCTTCCAATATGACCCGGATATCATCGTATAAAGGTGAAGGCATGGAATCCAATTGGAACTTTTTCATGACATAAGGTGTAGTCAGATTCAGCTGATATTTTATTGAGGCTTTATTGCCTTTTTCTTCAAATTTTGAACTGGCAGTACTGTAGAAATAGCCATTATTTTCCAGACGGTTTACCAGGATATCTTCAAGTTCTATTGAATTTACATCAGATTGATATACAGGTTTTTCACCAATTTTTTTATTTATCCATCTGGTGAGAAAGCTGTTTTTTTCTTTTTGGGACTTGTAATGGAAATACAACCCTGGGTACATTCCTAAAACTTTTGAATTTGGTTTTGGAGTCAAAATATCCTCTAATTCACTTTTTAAACCGGCTTTGTTTTTTATGATTGAATCTGCTTTAATTTCAATCGAAGCACCAATGTATAATCGTTCGTCTTCCGGAATAAATTTTTTTATGCTACAGGCATTCAACATTATTAGAAGAAAGATAAAAAGGATTTTATTTTTTAAATTATTATTCAATTTGATTGAGTATTACTGCTTTTATTTCTCTTTTCGTTTTTTTCATCGCTTTTGTTTTTCGATGATTCTAGCATTGCTTTCCACAATTCATCAAACTTATTAAACTCTTTGGTGAAAATAAGTGCAATCCCGCTTACTATGGTTTGTCCGTCTATAATATTTTCAAATCTGTTTCTTCTGAAACCTTTTAAAGTGTATCGTCCATCTTTTGTTAACTGATATATCAAACTTACATTCCCTGTAACTGGTGCAGGATTACCGGAGGCAGAGTTATCGTCTATATCAATTTCACTTCCCACACGAACCGTTAATCTGTCATTGAAGAGTTTTTTCTGTGCCGCAACATTGAGCTGTGTTGTTTGTGATGGACTATCTCCCTGATAATTTGTGTAGCTATCCAAACCAAAGTCCAGCTCAAATCCGGAATTACCAAGTATTTTATTAGAAAATGCATTGAGCTGATCTGAAATGGCATCGTTGATGTTGTCTTGTGCAAGTGTTTGTATGCCTCCGGAACTACCGTCGTTACTGCCATCAGGATAAAAACGATTGAGTACCAATAGAGAAAACACCTGTTGACTCAGCTCAGCTTCTTGTTGGTTGACCTGTTTTATTCTGCTGTAAACCTGTCCACTAATTGCTCCTCTCTCATCTTCGGGCATGTCCAGCTCAAAGGAAATTTCCGGCTGCATCAATTCGCCATCAATATCAAGGTATACGTTAAAAGGAAGAACTTGTCTGTATTTTGATTTTAGTGACGGGTCCAGTCCCGATATCTGAGGACTCATTAAAGAATAGGCTGAGGTCTTTATATTGTATATAGCCCGTACGTCCAGTTTGGCATTAAAAGGGTCTCCGTTCCATGTTAACCGACTGCCAGGTGCTAAAGTGAATTTTCGTTTTACCAGGTTGTAAAGGTTCAGTTTATATTGTCCGGATGATGCTTCAAAAATCCCCGATAGGTTTATCCTTCCATTTGTGAACATTTGAAAATTAAGATCTCCTTCACCCTGAACTTCAAAGCTGTCTTCAGAATTTTCATCAAGTATGACCGTAAACTTTGCCGATTTATCCACCTTTAGTAAGGCATTGATATCGAAGCCAGTGATGGATCCACTTTTTACTGTGTTTTTGGTAAGTATATCGTCAGGATTCTCTCGATTTACAAACCTTATCACACCTTCCCTTTTTTCTATACTTGCTGTGCTTTGCGGCAGGACATAAACAAAATCAGTTTCCGAACCAACTTTAAATTTTGCATCTAAATCTGGGATTTCCAGGTCACCCTTTAATGTACCTTCAGCGTCAATGACGGCCTTGCCGTAAAAAGATGAATTGTCTTCTATACCAGCATCGAGAACTTTAAAATCATCAGCCTTAAAATTAAGGTCAAACTCGGGATTGATAATCCTATCCGTGCGAATTTCTCCTGACACGGAAAATAAATTATCTTTCGCATCTCTTATGCTAAAATCATCAAATTTCAGGCCTTGATCATCAATTTCCAGAGATTCAGCTGGCAGCATGAAACTTGTGTTAAGCATGTTAACCTTAAAGCCGGCTTTGTTGAATGCAAGGGCACCCGTGTAAATGGTTTCTTCACCTCTTGTTTTAAAATTAAATTTTCCGCTCAGGCTACCTGTTCCCTCACTAATGGTATTGAAGGATAAATTTTCTAAAGCCTTAACTTTTATCTCATTTAAATTTATCTTCAAATCCAGGTTTGGATTTTCTCCACTTGAACTGTATGCTCCCTGTAGATCCAGATTTACATTTCCTTCCCTAATTTTGGCATCAAAATCATAATTATTCCCATCTATTGACCGACCGTTAAAATCTAATTTTCCAAGGTAAGCATCCAGAATTTCTAATTGGCTGATGTTCATTTTTGCAACTATACCCGTATCATTCAGTGGCTCTTCAATGATAAAATTCCCGTTTAAATTACCTTTTACCAGCTGTTCTTCAGGATTAAAATAGTTTAGAATTTCATTGAGGTTAAAATTTTTGAATTCCAGACCCAGATGGGATTTTGAGATGTCTTCAAAGGCATCTGAAATTTTTAACAACTGATCACCTTTTTTGATTTCAAAATTCTCAAAAACCAGTGAGTCAGATTTTAGAAAGGCCTTGTTTTTTTGAGAAATAAGCCATTTTTTACCATTGAGCAAAAGACTATCGCTATCCACGCTAAATTGAATTCTGTCGTTGGCATTTGATAAATTTGATTTAAGATAATACAACAATTTATTTTCTTTTTCAGCCTTAAATTTCAGATGAAACAGCTCATTTTCTTTAATTCCGGTTATGGAAGTTCTCGGGATATTGAAAGGACCTGCATTAACTGCTTTAAACCCAAAATCGAATTTTAAGTTTTTTTCATCTGCCTGTAATGACAATTTCAGACTGTCAATTTCATTTCCTGAATAATTGATATGTGGTGCAGTGAGGTGAGTGATTAGCGTTTTTTGTTTTTCATCAAAATTCAGAGAGAAATCAATTGTGTCCACATCCTTGGCATTGACAAGCATTACTTCATTAAGTAAACGGGATTGAGATATTTTTCCATTAATTTTTACTGATATCGGCTTTGATGTACTGTCTGAGATTTTGTTATCTGACTGAAAATAATTACCAAGGTATTGACTTAAGGATTGTCCAAATTCACCTGGCGAGGAATTGGCCTTTAAATTTAGACTCAGGATTTTATTTTTGATGTTTACATCAGTGGTATCCTTTGAAATAAAAGCTTCCGCGTCCAGATCGCCAAGTATATAGCTTCTGTTTTCGTATACCACTACGCCATTCTCAAGATTGGAGATGAAATTGTATACACTATCAGATTTACAGAAATCAAACTTCAGATCAAACCCGGTTTTGATATTTCTTTTAACAAAACCAAGTGCGTTGAGGTTAACACCTTTCATGCCAAGGTTTAGTGTAGCTTTTGTTGTTAAAGTATCTAATTCAATTGTACTATTTAATGTGTAATTGAGATTATCGTCCTTGTAGTTTGAAGTGAATTCTCCTTTTCCATTTTTGAGAAAGCCATTCAGGCTTAAGTTTTCATAACTGTAATCATTAAAGTCTAATCTGGATACGTAAAGATCGGCTTCTGCATCTAATCGTTCTAAACTTTGTCCTGAACCACTGGATTTTAGCCTAAGACTTAATTTCCCCAAAGCCGGATTGTCAAGGAGTTCATCAATTTTATATTCCTTTACTTCCAATGTGCTGCTGAAGTTCACATTAGCTTCAAGATCTACTTTTCCTTCTAAAAAGACTAAACCCTGAGAACTTTCCAATTGGCTAGAGGTGAAAAAACTATCCTTTTTTCCGCTAAAATTTCCCTGAAGCAGAAATCTTTCGGGAAGACAAATACTAAGTTGAGCTTCATCCACAAAATTCAAAATATCAGTTCGCTGCGTAGATACCATATAATTTGGTGCATCAAATTTAATACTGTCGATAACGGTTATATTCTGCACTGAAGCAGTGGCTGAAATCTTTGTATTTTCGCCCCAATTCATTTGAAATTCAGGAATCTGTAAATTAGCCAGTGTTCCTGAAACTTTGATTTTTCCTGTAAGCTGTTTTTTACTGATTGTTTTTACATATGGGTTTTCCTTAAGATCAGGCTGAAATTTTAAAAGGTCCTGTAAGGCTAGCTTTAGAGTGGTAATATCAGATTTGAATTTTACCTCTTCGGGTTTTTCAATAAATGTTTTGAAATCAGAGTATTTTAGTTCGGTCATGCCTTTAATTATATGGCGATCTAAATTCAGTTCCAGTCCTTTCAGAAGAATTTGCTCGTCACTCAAACTCATTCTGCCTTTCAACTTTTTAAGCTTAATATCAGGGTTAGAATCAAATCCTAATTGATTGACTTGGAGTTCAACAGATCTTTCTTTGAAAGTAAAATTCTCAAGGTCAAGACTAAAATTTTCTATGGCAATCGCGTCAGGGTCAAATTTGTTTTTATTGGGTTTGGCATCGTTAAGACTATAGTTGAAGCTGTTATTTTCTAAAACAATTTTGGGGATTTCTAATTCTGGTTTTGGCCAGGCAAAAGCCTTGTCTTCAGAATTCTGGGCGATATTTTTGTCATTGTAAATATTTACAGAAACCTCAGAATTACTAAATTGAACTGTGTTAAAAATGTATTGCTCTTGAGATAAATCAAGTATGGGGATTTCAGTGTAAAATTCAACAATACTGCTGCGTATTTTCAGATCTGGTACTTCTATATCGGTTTTTATATCCTTAAGATTTATCTGGCCAAAAGATAATTTTGGTAATAAAGTGGAAGAATCAGAATCTTCATTTTTTGCAGTTGAATTGAGATGAAATTTTATTTGTGTGTTATCAAGAGCGAATTCTTTTGCTTCAAAAATCATATGTTCAACATCAGTGGACTTCATCTCAAGATTCAAACGACCAATATCTAATTCGCTATCAATTTTGGAAACCTGATCAGTATATTTTATATCAAAATCCTTGAGATTAACATCACCGATAATTAGACTAATGGAACCCTTATTTTCCTTTGTCCTTGTAGTGTCTTTTTCGGAGCTAAAGGCATCAATCAAAAATTGAAAATTAAAACCGGAAATACTGTCCTGTCTTGTGACACGGACCTTCAGCCCTTGCCATTTTATGTTGTCTACACCGTATGCCTGATCAGTTATGGTTTGCCACAACGGGAGATTGGCTTCAAGATGTCTTGAATACACTAACGTATCACCCTTTTTGTCTTCCAGATAAAAACCATCTATCTGAAGGTTACCTTCAAACGTAATAAATAGCTTATCAAGTTCAATTTTTGTTTCAGTTTTATCCGAAAGATAACTGATTAATTTATCCTTGATAATATTTTGGCCCCAGTGACTTCTTATGAACAACAATAACAATATCAAAAACAATATAAGAATACCAAAAGTTCTCAGTAACCTTCTCAGCCAGCGAAAAGGTCTTTTTTTGGATTTGTTGGTATTCTTTTGGTTTTTTTGACTCACCTCTTCAATATAAAATTATAAAAGTATTGATTTTCTATTTTAAAAACTTTAAGGTAGTTTATTTAATTAAGGGGAATTAAAAAATACAAAAAGCTGTCACAATATTTTTTAAATCGTAACAGCTTATTTTAGGTAATTTAAATTCTATTTATGCATGTTGTAAATCATGCTTGCCTTCTCTAATTTCTTCAATGAGTTTTGAATTGAAGGCCTTAAGATCGTTGGGGTTTCTACTTGTTACCAGTGCTTCATCTACTACTACTTCTTCATCGACCCACAGTGCTTCTGCATTCTCTAAATCAGTTCTAATAGAATTAAAGCTTGTTAAATTTCTGCCTTTGACAACATCAGCTTCTATTAGAAGTTGAGGTCCATGACAGATGGCTGCTACTGGTTTACTTTGTTTAAAGAAATCTCTAATGAAAATTAATGCATCGTCATTCCTTCTTAACAAATCCGGATTAATGACACCACCTGGCAGTACTAAAGCATTATAATCCTTGGCACTGACGTTATTGATGGTATAATCTACATTATATTCTCCGGACCAGTTGCCATCTTTCCAGGCTTTTATCGTTCCTTCTTTATCACTTACAATGTCAACATCAAATCCTTCATTTAAAAGCGCTTCTTTAGGTGAAGCCAATTCACTTTCTTCAAATCCATCTGTTGCTAAAATTGCTATTCTCTTATTCTTATCCATAATTTTTTTGTGTTTATCACATTATAAGAATTATCAGTAGCTTTCTGCGTTAATAGCTTTATAAACCTGGCATGGCAAGGGTTAAACCTTTATCAAAATAAGTTACAATTGTTAATTGTTTTAGAGTTATTACCTCCTATGCTAAAATAAGGTGGTATTTTCCTACTCAATGTTATTTGCCAGTTATTATCTATTTCAAAATTTTTACAACATTGTCAAGATCATCCACTACAAGTCTGAATTCAACTTGATTTTACAAAAATGATTCCATTTTTAATCTCAAGGTTTTTAGTTGTATCAGCGCCAAATGATCATGCTCTATCCCTTTCATGACAGATAAAGAAATCTGATAAATATTCTCGTGTTTACTGATATAAGTAAACTTTGGGGTAGACCTGTCAAAAAAGCCGACATTCATAAAGCCTTTTGCTATTTTATCTATTTCAGATTCAGAGATTTTCGTTTTATCAAATTCAATCTGATGCAGACCATAATTTTTGGTCACATGATTTTGCTGAAAACCTAAGTCCGATAAGTAAGCCACAGTAAAAATTGGTCCTATGGTGAGAATTAAACCGATTACACTTACAAGAATCAAACGGCCCCAACCACATACCTCACCACCGTCTTTGATATGCTTTTCAGCTTTTTTGCCCTGATACTTTTTAAAGATGCCATAAGCCAAAGCCGTATAAGCGAGAGGTATAATGAACTTAGGTATTTCAATGGTTTCGGGAATCAGGAAAACCCCTCCAAAGAGAATAACTGTAACCAGTACAGAAATTATCCAGGTGGCTTTCAGGTAATGGTGTTCACCGAAAGCCTTGAAATTCTGAGCAAATAAATAGCCTGCAACCAATGGTCCACCTGAATAAGTTCCAGTCCAAAAGGCTTTGTCTTTATAAATTTTCAAATAAGAAAAGATTTGAATGGCTTAAACATCATTAAGGTTTAGAATTTTAACTCATAAAATACTTATAACTATTTATGAATTACTCTTCTTGTAATCTGCAAGGAATTTTTCCAGGCCGATATCGGTCAAAGGGTGTTTCAATAAGCCTTCAATCGAACTTAAAGGACCGGTCATGACGTCAGCACCGATTTTAGCACAGTCTATAACATGCATAGTGTGTCGTACAGACGCAGCAAGGATTTCTGTTTCAAAGC
Organism: uncultured Psychroflexus sp.; assembly: GCA_913062845.1. Lineage (GTDB taxonomy): Bacteria > Bacteroidota > Bacteroidia > Flavobacteriales > Flavobacteriaceae > Psychroflexus. Next base: position 41,076 of record CAJXVZ010000014.1, on the reverse strand, counting down.
CATAGTTGTCATAGACAAGACGGATTTCAGCAATAAGGTTTAGACCATCTGTCGAAATATCATCCAGTCTGCCAATGAATGGAGATACATAGGTAGCTCCGGCTTTTGCAGCTAACAGCGCCTGACCCACTGAAAATACTAAGGTACAATTGGTTTTTATGCCTTTGTCAGAAAAATATTTTATAGCTTTTACGCCTTCTTTTATCATTGGCACTTTTACCACAATTTGTTCATGGAGTTCAGCCAAAGCTTCTCCTTCTTTAACGATACCATCAAAGTCTGTTGAAATCACTTCAGCACTTACTTCACCATCTACTATATTGCAAATATCAACATAGTGTTGTTTTATATTAGCTTCACCGGTGATGCCTTCTTTGGCCATAAGCGAAGGATTTGTGGTTACACCATCCAGAATACCAAGGTCTTGTGCTTCACGTATTTGATCTAAATTAGCGGTATCGATAAAAAATTTCATGATTTATAATTTATAATGTTTGAGTAAGATTTTTTCAAAAAGTTTTTCCGGTAAAAGCCTTTTCAAAGTTACAGAAAAGCATTGTAAAAAAGCCCCCGAAGTATAATTTACTTTCGGGTCAGATTTTTGGATCAGGCGATAGACTTTTTTTGCCAGTTTGATGGGGTCTTCACCTTTATCAACGTCCTGGTCCATAAGGTCCAGTGAGAACTTGTAATTTTCATAGTATGGCGAATTTTCCTTAAGTGGACTATGGTAGCGCCCCTGTGCAATATTTGTGGCAAAATCACCAGGCGCAAGGTTCATGATTTTAATATTAAATGGTTTAAGTTCCATTCTGTATGATTCCGTAAGCCTGGCAAGTGCACCTTTGGAAGCCGAATAAAATCCTCTGTAGGGCAAACCCATATGGGCAGCGATTGAAGTGATGTTTATAATCATGCCTTTCTTTTGCTTCCGCATAAATGGCAAAATTGCATTAATAACACGGATAGGGCCGAAAAAATTAGTGTCAAAATGTGCCTGTGCCTGTTCAATAATAACTTCTTCTATAGGTCCTGTAATACCGACGCCGGCATTATTTACCAGTATATCAATATGACCGTTTTCAGAAATAATATCCTCAACACATTTTTGTACAGAATCCTGTGAACGAACATCCAGTGATTTAAAAAAAACGCTATTTTTCTTATTTTGTTTAGGATTTCTAGACGTGCCGTAAACTATAAAATCTTTTGAAGCCAGGTATTCAGCGATAGATTGCCCTAATCCGGAAGAAGCTCCTGTAACCAATACTATTTTTGGCATTATTATTTTTTTGGCAAATATCGAAATTTATTGTTGAAAACAGGGCATAAAAAATGGCAAGCTACCTACATCACACCGCTACGACCATCTACCTTTGCTGCGTTCCCGCCCTGGAGGATTCGACAGGAGCTGGTTGTGTAGGACTTGCCGGTGCAAATATACAATCTTTAAAGCTTTTCCCAAGATTTTTGTTTTTAAAATTGTCTAAATTTGTCATCAAAATTTCAAATACTTCGGTTATGAACCTTAAATCGGTCTTTATTTTTTTGATTATCTTAGTGTTAGGTGCATGTGAAGACAAAGTGCCCTATGAATTAAACTTTAAAACACCTGCTCAGGATCTAAAATTAAATGGAAAATTAGAACTGGAAATCAAATCTACAGACGAATCCAGCATTGATTCTGTAAGTTATAAACTTCAAAACCTCAGTGGTAAATCTGATAAAAATCTGTCGATCGGATTAAAAGATATACTTTTAGGAGAGCACGATTTACTTCTTAAAATTTATGCCGGTGGAGAAGTTTTTGATACAGCAAAAAAAGTGAAGATCTTCAATGATCAACCTCCTAAAATCTACAAGTACGAAGTTGTTAATGCTTATCCGCACGATATCGAAGCTTATACGCAGGGTCTTGAATTTTATAATGACAGCCTATACGAAAGTATTGGTCAATATGGTAAATCTGCTTTGCGTAAAGTAGATCTCGAAACAGGTAAAGTTTTGAAAGAACATAAGATGAAGAGCCATTATTTTGGTGAAGGGCTTACCATTTTGAATGATAAGATCTATCAGCTTACCTGGCGTGAAGGCGAAGGCTTGATTTATGATGTCAATACATTTGAAGTGTTGGACAAGTTCAGATATAATAAAAGTGAAGAAGGCTGGGGTCTTTGCCATGACGACAAATATATTTACAAGAGCGATGGCACCCAAAAAATCTGGCGATTAGATAAAGAAACATTACAGGAAATAGATTATATACAGCCCACAACGCATAATTCTATTTCAGAAAAGCTTAATGAACTCGAAATAGTTGACGGAAAGATTTATGCCAATACCTATGGAAAAGATGGCGTCGCAATTATCAATCCTGAAAATGGTGCTATAGAAGCGGTAATTGACTTCAGAAAACTAAAAACACAGGTCAGGCAACACGATAACCTTGATGTTTTAAATGGTATTGCTTATCATCCTGCAACAAAGAAACTTTACGTCACCGGGAAAAACTGGAATAAATTATTTGAAGTAAAGATCATTTCAAAATAATATGTTATTAAATCCGTTCTAAAATCTAATATACTGGCGATTTGAAAATCTGCTGAAAACAACATTATTAATGAAAAAACACCTAAAAACAGTTTTACCACTTTTTACGATAAGCCTTATCCTTGTTTTTTCCTCCTGCCGTGAAGATTTTGAATTTGAACTCTCTACCGGTGGACTGGAGTTTTCAAATGACACAATATATCTGGATACCGTATTCACAGATATTGGCTCAAGTACATACAGGTTTAAGGTTTATAACAGGAGTGATAAAGATATTTTTATACCGAATGTTGCCTTAGCAGATGGTGAAGCTTCAAAATACAGACTAAACGTAGATGGTGTTCCCGGTAAAAGCTTTGAAAATGTAGAAATATTTGCCAAAGACAGTCTGTTTATTTTTGTAGAAGTAACAGCAGATATTGATCAGTTAACTCAGAACAACAATCAGTTTTTGTACACAGATCAGATATTGTTTGACAGTGATGGCGAGAGCCAAAAGGTAGAACTGGTTACACTTGTTCAGGATGCTCACTTTTTGTTTCCCGAAAGATTTGAAGACGGAACAACAGAAACCTTATCACTTGGACTTAATGCCGAGGGAGATGAAGTTTTGATAGATGGTTTTTTTCTGGATGATGACGAATTGATCTTCACTAACGAAAAGCCCTATGTGATTTACGGTTTTGCAGGTGTGCCTACAGGAAAAACCCTGGAAGTACAGGCAGGAGCCAGGGTGCATTTTCATGAAAGCAGCGGAATCATAGTGGCTAATGGCGCTTCAATTCATGTGAATGGAGAGTTTAGCTCAGATCCGGACCTTTTAGAAAATGAAGTCATTTTTGAAGGCGATCGCCTTGAGCCTGAGTTTTCTGAGGTGCCGGGGCAGTGGTTTACCATCTGGTTAACCGCCGGAAGTACAGACAACCAGTTTAACTATGCAACCATAAAAAATTCAACCGTTGGCATTTTGATGGATTCCAATGATGGGACTGAAAATCCAACTTTGACCATCAAAAACACACAGATATACAATTCAAGCAACGTCGGTTTGCTGGCCAGAACTGCTTTTATTGATGCTGAAAATTTTGTAGTCAATAATGCTGGTCAAGCTGCTGTTAATTTATCACTTGGCGGCAGATATAATTTCAGGCATTCTACAATCGTGAATTACTGGCGAAATTCTTTCAGAAATTTTCCAGCCTTATTGATAGAAAATCAACTGGAAACTCCGGACAATTTGTTTGTAGCTGATCTAATAGAGGCTAATTTTTCTAATTGTATCATTTATGGTAACGAAAGGGTTGAAGTGCTATTTAATCGAAATGAAGAGGCAGCCTTCAATTTTAAGTTTGAAAATTCACTGATAAGAATAGATCCATTTAATGATGCATTATTGGAGCAACCCGAATTTGATTTTAGTAATACCAGCTTATATGAAAATATAGTTTTAAACCAGTCACCGGAATTTTTGGATGAAGATTCTAATAGGCTCATAATTGGCAATGAATCGGCTGCTAATGGTATAGGTAATCCTCAGACTGCTCAATTGGTAGAATTAGACATACTTGGAGTAAATCGTTCTCAAACACAAAACCCCGATGCCGGTGCTTATGAAAGTGTGGAGTTTGAAGAGGACTAAATACTCTCAAATTTCATTGTTTTTGTTATTTTGAACAAAAAAACATATCATGAAAACAAAAATCCATATTATTTTATTCTTCATGGTGTTTAATTTAAAGGCTCAAATAGCACCAATACTAAATCATACTTGGACAATAGAGAAAATTGACACAGGATCTCAGGTCATTAATGCGGATTTAAATGCATTTGGTGAATACGACACCTTAACACTAGATACTTCATTCGTTTCGGACGGATTTACACTATATTATTTATTATTTGGGCACTGTGAAGGTTATTTTTCATTTGACGATAGTAATTCTAGTTTATTTTATCATTTTCTAGGTTGTACAATAGGAACTGAGTTTAGTTCTCAAATAGCTCTTTATTTTAATGACATATTTATTCAGGCAAATACTAATCTAACTGTATATGGCAATAATAGCATACCTAACGTATTTGGACCATTGAGTTACAGCTTTACAGTAGTAGGTGATATCATTTATTTGGATATAACGAATACTATTGGCGAGGTTGCTACATTTTCTGCTAATAATTTGAGAGCCAATGAATTTTTGGAGGAGGCTTTTTCAATTTTCCCAAACCCGGTTTCAGATAAATTGCATATAAAAAGTCCTGAAATTCCAATAGAAAAAGTTAGAATTTTTGATTTAAATGGCAAGTTAATCAAGGAAGAGAAATTAGACCATAATCAAATTAAAGTCAGTCATTTACAAAAGGGTATTTATATTTTAAGTATAGAAACGCCCTTTGGTATGTTGAGAAAGAAATTAATAAAAAAATAGAGTAGTAAAACCTAACAGGTTTTAGAAACCTGTTGGGTTTAGAACAAAATGAATTTTTGGATGATGGAACATATGAACTCATAATTGGCAATGAATCGGCTGTCAATGGAACAGGTAATCCTCAGACTGCTCAATTGGTAGAATTAGATATTCTTGGTGTAAATCGTTCTCAAACACAAAACCCCGATGCCTGAGCTTATGAAAGTGTGGAGTTTGAAGAGGATTAGATCAGAAAAAAATGTACGTTTTCTAAAACTTAATCTCAATTATATTATAATCAAAAATTAAAACCTCAACCATGAAAAAACCCTTGATTTTATTTGCAGCTTTTTTAGTCCTATTTTCATGTTCGACAGACGATAGTGACAATTCAAACGCGCCTCAGTCATCATTCTGTGATACTACGTTTCCATTTATAAAGGAAGGCAGAACTTTAACCTATAATTTTGGAACTTTTGGAACACAAACCGCATTCGGAACTATCAAAATCGGGTCATGTATAAATGAAGAAGGTTTTGAAGTGGAGCGAGATATACCATTAGGTACAGGTATTGATATATGGAGACAAAACGGAGAGTTTTTGGAGATAGATTCAAACGGTGATGGTGACTATTGGGTTAAAGCCTATAAAAAGAATCCAACTTTAGGTGAAACCTGGGAATTTCCGCAACCCGACGGTGATATTGTTACTTATAAGGTGATTTCAGTAGACTCAACAATTACAGTGCCTGCTGGAACGTATACTTGTAAAGTGCTTTCCTATACAAACACGGGCATCATAAATACGACCTATATATTCTGGGATGACGAGATAGGTCAAGTTAAGGCAACAGGATTTGGTGCTTACGAATTAGAATCTGTGGTTGAAGAATAATCCATAAAAAAAGGCTATCTCAAAAACAACTCATCTTTTTTCTCGGAACTGATTTCAGAATATCATAATATGTACTACATAAAATGATAATTTTGGATTTAACCTGAAACAGGATGAAATTGACAAAAAGTAAGATTTTGAGATAGCCTCATAGCAATAGTTTAAAATAAACTATTGCATATATTTCTGCACAAGTGGCATTATCTTCGTTTGTAAATTTTGAGAGACCATCATGGTTTCTTTGGTGATCTCATCTTGTTTTTCAAGCATGGTTTGACCAATTTCACTTTCATAAAATTTCAAAATTTCTTTTACTTCATCATGAGTGTAATGCTTCATGCTCACTTCAGCGGCTTGCATGTAGTAATCATCCATGATAGGTTTTAACTCTTTTTTAAAGTCTTCTAATTTATCTTCGGGAATCATGGTGTACAATTGTCCCATCATAGAGTCTACCACGCCCTCGGACATTTTTATCAATTTAAGTGCATCTTTTTTGAAGGCATCATCCTGTGCCTGTACATTAAAGTTTGCAGCTATAAATAAAGCAATAATCAAAATGGTTTTTTTCATTTGTTTAGTTTTTAACAATTATACAGTTTCAATATTAGCAAAAAGGGGTTTCGTTTTTACGGAATCTTCAACCTCTTGTTTAATGGATTCCAATTTACTTTCATTATCATGATTTTTGATCACATGATCAATCATGTCAACAACCCACATCATGTCATTTTCAACTAAGCCACGTGTGGTGATAGCAGGTGTTCCAACCCTGATTCCAGATGTAACAAATGGTGATTGGTCATCAAAAGGTACCATGTTTTTATTGACTGTTATGCCGGCCCGGCCAAGTGCTTCTTCAGCAACTTTGCCGGTAATGCCTTTATTGCGTAAATCTATAAGCATCATATGGTTGTCTGTGCCGCCCGATATCAAATGATAATCTTTGTTCATAAAAGCTTTAGCCATGGCTTCAGCATTCTTTTTCACCTGTATCATATAATGTAAGAAGTCATCTTTTAAAGCTTCTCCAAAAGCCACCGCTTTGGCAGCAATAATGTGTTCTAAAGGTCCACCCTGATTTCCAGGGAACACACCGGAGTTCATCAGAGAAGACATTTTTTTCAGTTTACCGTTACGCAATTTTTCACCAAAAGGATTGTCAATGTCTTCACCTACTAAAATGATTCCTCCGCGCGGTCCGCGAAGGGTTTTATGTGTAGTTGAAGTAACGACGTGACAGTGTGGAATAGGATCTTTCAACAGACCTTTAGCAATAAGTCCGGCCGGATGTGCAATATCAGCGAGTAAAACTGCGCCAACCTTGTCTGCGATCTGTCTAAAAATCTCATAATCAATTTCTCTGGAGTAGGCCGAAGCACCGGCAATGATCATTTTGGGCTTTTCTTTATTGGCGATACTTTCAATTCTGTCGTAATCCAATCTTCCTGTTTGCTCATCAACACCATAAAAGACCGGTTGATATAATTTACCTGAAAAGTTTACCGGAGAACCATGGGTTAAATGTCCACCATGAGCCAGATCAAAACCAAGAATTTTATCGCCTGGTCTGATGCACATGGAAAATACAGCCGTATTCGCCTGTGAGCCGGAGTGAGGCTGTACATTGGCATAACTGGCGCCAAATAATTCTTTTGCTCTTTCAATAGCGATATTTTCAATTTCATCTACGACTTCGCAGCCTCCATAATAACGTTTGCCCGGATAGCCTTCAGCATATTTGTTGGTCAATACAGAACCCGCCGCTTTCATAACATTTTCACTTGCAAAATTCTCACTGGCTATGAGTTCAAGTCCGTTTCTTTGTCGCTTTTCTTCTTCAGCAATAAGTTTGAATATTTCTAAATCTTCAACCATAATAATTAATTCGTTAAATCTGATTCAAAAGTAATAAAAGCATTCGGTTAATTAACATAAAATAATATATTTGGATGATGATTAAATATTGTTTACACTAGAAAATTTTAAATATGAGCTTATTAGCCAACGATCCTACCCGAAAAACATGGTTGGACATTCCTGAAAACTCTGATTTCCCGATCCAAAACATTCCGTTTGGGGTCTTTTTAACCCGTGATGATATCATTACCATTGGTACAAGGATTGGGGATTATGCTATAGATCTTGGAGCTTTACATCAACTCGGTTATTTTGAAGGCATTCCGTTAACCGATGATATATTCCTTCAGGATTCACTGAACGATTTTATTGCTGATGGCAGAAAAACCTGGCGAAGTGTGCGAAACAGGATTGCAGAAATTTTTGATGAAAAAAATGATAAGCTCAAAAACAACGAAGAACACAGAAAGACAGTCCTTTTTACGCTTGATGAAATAGAGATGCAAATGCCGGTTGAAGTTGGTGATTACACAGACTTCTATTCGAGCAAAGAACATGCAACCAATGTAGGTAAGATGTTCAGAGATCCTGAAAATGCTTTATTGCCAAATTGGTTACACATTCCGGTTGGTTATCATGGAAGAAGTTCTTCAATTATCCCAAGCGGTATTCCTGTTCACAGACCACAAGGGCAGAAATTGCCTAAAGGTGCCGACGCACCGATTTTCGGGCCATCCAGGCTGGTAGATTTTGAGTTGGAAATGGCATTTATAACCACTGCTGCCAATCATCTTGGACAGCCTATCCCTATTGACGAAGCTGAAAACCAGATTTTTGGTATGGTGATTTTCAACGATTGGAGTGCCAGAGATATCCAAAAGTGGGAATATGTTCCTTTAGGTCCGTTTTTGGCTAAAAGTTTTGCGTCTTCGATCTCACCATGGATAGTTACCTTAGATGCTCTTGAACCTTTCAGAACTGAAAGTCCAAAGCCTATTAAGCCATTGTTGCCATATTTGATTTCTAAAGACAATAAAAAAAGCTATGACATCAACCTTGAAGTTGGCATAACCCCAAAAGACAGTGTGGAAACTATTGTTACACGGACCAATTTTAAATACATGTACTGGAATATGAGTCAGCAGTTGGCTCACCACACAGTGAATGGATGCCCTGTAAATTCAGGAGATATGATGGCCAGTGGTACGATCTCCGGACCAACGCCCGATTCTTACGGCTCTATGCTTGAACTTTCCTGGAGAGGAGAAAAACCCTTGAAACTAAAAGATGGTGCCGAAAGAAAATTCATAGAAGATCATGATACCGTCACCATGAGAGGCTTTTGTCAGAATCATGAAGTAAGAATTGGTTTTGGAGAGGTAAGCACAAAACTGTTACCAATTTTTAAGGATAAATAAAATGGGTAATTCACAGGATGAAATTGTTGAAAAACTAAAAAACATTATCAAACCTTACGTCAATAAGCCTGAAGCTCTGGAAGGCCTTAATGAAGATACTGAATTCATCAAAGATCTGGAGATCAATTCTGCAAACCTGGTAGATGTGGTTTTGGATGTAGAAGACGAATTTGATATCAGGATTGAAAATGAAGAAATGGAAAAGATGTTATCTGTCGGTGCTTCGTTGGAGATCATAAAATCGAAGCTATAAGCCCCCTCTAGCTACCCCGAATGGGGGAGACTTCAAATAATATTGATTTTTAGAATGTCGAACAATAAATGACAATTGATAAAGGCTTCTTCCCATCGGGAACCTGCCTGCCGGTGAGGCAGGGACGGGAGATGGGCAATATACCCCATATTGGTAACGACATTATCGACTGGCAAATGGCTAAAACTCAAACTCAAAAGCTAAGACATCGTAGCTTAGAGAAGGTTTGTACTCCTGTAGAGATGGAAAAAATCCTAAATGATAAAGATCAGTTGAAGTGTTTCTGGAAAATATGGGCAGCAAAAGAAACAGCCTATAAAGCCTGGCAAAGATATACAAACTCAAAACCTGTTTTCAATCCTTCTCAATTCAATTGTTCTTTTCTGAATGAAAATACCATTTTGGTCAAAACGCCTTCTTTTGATATTACGATCCACTTGGATGTAACTCCGGATTATATTCACGCTTTTGTAGACTGTAAAGGTTATATCAACCAGATATATGCAAAAACAGAACATGTTCATTTTTTAAGTGAACTCAGTTCTAATAATCTGGTCATTAGAAAATCAGAATTCAATATGCCATTGATAAAGCATACAAAAACTAAAAAGACATTATTTATAAGTATGTCTCATGATGGCAGATTTTATGCCATCAGTTATCCATCAAGTTTACAGCAAATAATGAGTCCAGAATAGTAGCTTAATGTCTAAATGGTTCAAAAAATAATCAACTTAGACTTGCTAAAGCAGCGTCATAATCGGGTTCATCTGCAATTTCACCGACTTGTTCAGTGTGCAGAATGGTACCGTCAGAATTAACTACAATGACACACCTTGAGTGCAAAGTTTCTAAAGGTCCATCAGCAATAGTCAGGTTGTAGGACTTGCCAAATTCTCCGGTCTTATAATCCGATAGGGTTTCGACATTCTCTATGCCTTCAGCTCCACAAAATCTTTTCATGGCGAATGGCAAATCCTTAGAAATGCATAAGACTTTCGTGTTTTCAAGGCTTGATGCTTTTTCATTAAATTTTCTTACCGAAGTTGCGCAGGTACCGGTATCAATACTCGGAAAAATATTAAGTACCAGTCGATGTCCCTTATAATCAGAAAGTGATTTTGAAGACAATTCTGTTGCGGTTAAGGTAAATGCCGGGGCTTTAGATCCCTTTTCTGGAAGATTGCCGATGGTTTGAATGGGTTTGCCACCAAGTGTAATATGTGCCATAATTAAATTTTAAAAGTTTTTTAAAATTCTAAAAAAAGTCTGGTTTAAAGTATGGGTGTTTTATTAAGATTAACAATTTTGAGAATATTATTAAAAACAAAAAAGCACCTCTTTTGAAGTGCTTTTTGGTTGAAAAATATATTTGAAATTATTCAAATGTTGTGTCGCCTTCGTTTGGATTATAGACATAGTCAAAAGTATAGTATCTGGCTTCGTCTGCAAAACCATCCGGGTTTTCAGGGGCATCCAAATAGTAGCTGATAATTTCTACTTTCGCATAACGGTTGTCGCGGGTTCTGAATACTAAAATTTTACCGGGAATTTTACTCACCACGTTGGTCATAAAATTGTAGTTATACCATCCGTTATCACTGCCTGTTGGAATGGCGAAACCGGATTCACTGTCTTGTACAAAGGTTAAATCTTCAGTCGAAGTAAGACTTGCCATTGTGCCACTGTAAATAGTAGCAGCAGCCTCGGCATTGCGTTCAGGTTCATCATTGGTGCCAGTGGCTGTACCACCGTTTACAGCTATGGTCGTGCCTCGGAAAGCGATATCCCATTCGGTTTCACTGTCTGTAACCATACCTGTCGCAAAGTCAAATTTGGTAAATTCACCGCCAACAGGTTCACCTTGTCCACCTGTCTGTGGGGCGTGCAGGTTTTCTACGGTTACGGTCTGAATGGCTTCCCGAATGTCCTCATCGTCATCAGAGCTGCAAGAGGTGAATCCTAAAAATAATGCCAATAAAACTAAAATTTGAAATTGATTTGTTGTTTTCATTTGAAAATTAATTTGAGATTAAAAATTATAATTTAGAGTTGTAAAAAATTGAATGCCATTAATATTTGGAATATTGATATCTGTGTAATTTAAAAGGTTGTTGATGCCTATTTGCAGTTCAAAATTATTCACCAGTTGAGTAGTTGTGGCAAAATTTGCGGTTACAAATCCATCAACATAACTGTTGTCATTTTGGTCTAAGATCGTATTACCATTGGTATCGAAAAGGCCGTATTTACTGCGGTAAACCAATCTCAGGTTCGCATTGGTTTTTATGGAAGGGATATCATAAAAGAATTTTAGATTTGCTGTGTGTCTCGACCGGTTAATCAATCCAAAATAATCAGAACGGTCTAAAGCCACTGTTCTGCCATTTACAGTGGTAAACACCTCATTGTTTTCTATCCTTTCCAGTTGTGCTTTGTCATAGGCATATAGAAGCTGATAGCCTCCCTGAATTGTAAAGTCCTTGTTCCAGTCATAACTAAAATCCAGTTCCAGTCCGGTAGTGAAAACACGGTCAAAATTTCTATAGCTGAATACATTTTGCCCATTGAATTTCCTGGCAATGATCTGCGTGTCGATCAGATTGGTGATGTCGTTACGAAAGAAGTTGAGATTGGCATTCCATTTGTCCTTTTCAAAAGATGTACCCAGATTGATGCCGATCGAGCTCTCTGCTTTTAGAGGTTCGTCAAAAATATCCAGTGGTACTTCAGTACTCAGGATCTGATTAGCTTCTTCCAATTCCTGAAGCTTTTGAACTGCCACATTATAACCTAATACAGTGTATCCGACAGCCGAATTGCTGAAATCAAAATACAATTGTCTGAAATCCGGTGCTTTAAACCCGTAACCCACTGAACTTTTAAGCGCAAAATATTCATTGAGCTCATATCGAACAGCTAATTTAGGACTGAGTTGATTGCTGTATTCAGAATGGTTGTCGAAGCGTGCACCTACAATAATGTTTAGATCATCCAATGGTTCTACATCCCACTGTGAATAGAGATATTGCGATTGAAAACTGACCCGGTTGTCAAAAAATGTCCTGTCCAATTGGTCATGTTGATAGCCCATTCCAGAGGTAATGGTTCCGGCATTTTCCAAAGTCCAAATTCCACGAATTTCAGGCCTGATCAGTGTTTGATTGAAATCACTTTGAAACAAAATTTCCTCATTCAGTGGATTTTGAGAGAATTCGTTAGCACGATAATTGGTAAAATATAACTCGTATTCAAAACGAACTGAACTGTTATAGTCATGGTCTAATCTCAAATGGCTGTTCCATTCCGTTTCTTCAATATTACCTTCAAAAAAGTCACCGTTGCTTTCAATATTGTTTTCTTGTGATTGGCTATAATATCTTGTAGAACTGAATAATTTTAAGTCGTCGTTAAAATCATAAAATAGCCGGGTACTTAAGGTGTAGTTTTCAAAAGGGCTAACGGTCTGTCCTCCATCATCCGGAACCAGGTCATAGCCTTCACTCGAAAACCGGTTAATGGAAAAGGCATAACCAACTTTTTCAAATTTTTGACGGAGATTGACATTGGCATCCAGCGTAGAAAAGCTTCCGGCTCTGAAAGAAGTATTACCTTTAAGCTTGTCGGTGGTTGGTTTTTCAGTGATGATGTTTACCACACCGCCAAGCGCTTCGCTACCATACAGCGCGCTGGAAGGACCTTTGACGATTTCAATCTGTTTGATGTTACCAACGCTAAGTCGATTCAGGTTAAAATTACCGGCACTTCTGCCGACCAGAGGTACGCCATCTATCATGATCATGACGTAATCATTGTCTATGCCCTGGATCTGCAAACCTTCAAAACCGCTTTCGTCAGGTACTAGGATCAAGCCGGTTTGTTCTGCCAGTATTTGATTGACCCGAATAGTTCCCGTTTCTTTTATTTGTTCTTTCGAAACCAAAGTGACAGGTAAAGGAAGGGATGATAATTGTCTGGGTGTTCTTGTGGCAGTAACGATAACTTCATTAAGATCACCATATATTAAGGAATCGACAATTTTTTCCTGACCATATTTCTTAGCTGAAAAAAGCAGCAGAAATATACAAAGAACTTTATGCTTCAACCCCCATTCAAACCTCATGATCAGTATTTTTTAATTTTTAGATTTGTTTAATTAGATTAAGTCTAAATAAAATTTATATTTGCAAATATAGAATTATAATTAATTTAGACTAAATAAAAATAATATTTTATGAATCGTTTATTTACTTTATCATTTATTGCATGTTTAGTGGTATTTTCAACCCAGGCACAATCCAAAAAGAAAAAAGACAGGGCATCTATTAAAGAGATGTGTGGATGCTTTGAAGTCACTTTTAATTTTGCAGAAACTTTCAATTTTGTTGATGATTCTTTATACAAGCCTTCAGAAAATAAGGTCAGTTATGGTTTAGAGTGGGCAGAATTGGTTGTTGATGAGAATGATAAAATCTCCATTCAACACTTACTTCAGGTTGGGCCGCCTTCAAATCCACATATCGTGAAGCACTGGCGTCAGGATTGGTTATATGAAAATCAGGATTTTTACATGTTTAATGCCGACAACGAGTGGCTTTTTACAGAAAAAGATAAAAAAGCCGTTGATGGTCAGTGGACTCAAAAAGTCTATCAGGTAGATGACAGTCCAAGATATGAAGGCAGCGGTTCATGGGTGCATGTAGATGGTAAAAGCTACTGGGAAAGTACTACACCGGCACCGTTACCAAGACGAGAGTACACCAAGCGAAGTGATTATAACCTGACTATGCGTGGTAACAGACATGAGATAACAGATTCCGGTTGGGTTCACGATCAGGACAATCAGAAAATTGTGAGAGAAGATGGTAAAGAAGATGTGATCATCGCTCACGAAAAGGGTTATAATATTTATAAAAGAGTCGATAACAGCAGATGTCAGACTGCTCAGGACTGGTGGAAAGAACACCATCAAAAATGGGCTTCAGTCCGTGCAAAATGGGATGAAGTTTTTGCAAGACAACAGGATCTAAAACTTCAGGATAAAGTTGAGAATAAGGTCTTATTCAAACATCTTTTTGATGAGAGCTTAACTGAAAAAGCTGAAATAGAGGAAACTATTGATGCATTTGTAATCCAATAAATAATGAAGAATACATTTATTATTAGCTTTTGTTTTTTTGTCACAAGTGCCTTTGCTCAGAAGAATAATATCTTTCACGATAGAGACTTTTGGAAGCAAAATCCGGAAATTTCAGAGATAGAACGGCTCATTAAAGATGGTAACGATATTACAAGTCTTAATGCTAATGCCTTTGATGCCGTAACCTGGGCCTTGATTGAAAAAGCGGATAACGAAACCGTGAAATACCTTTTGTCTAAGAAAGGTAATGGTGTAAATAAGTTAACCCACGACGGCAGGACATACATATTCTGGGCAGCTTACAAGGGTAATCTTGAGATGATGCAATACCTTGTAGATAGAGGCGCTAAAACCGATATCATTGATAGTCATGGATATTCAGTGTTCAATTTTGCGGCGAATGCAGGACAGAAGGATAAAAGACTCTATGACTTTTTGATCGAACATGGAGCCGATCCGGTAGAAGAAAAAAATCATCATGGCGCGAATGCCATGTTATTGATCGCTCCCTTTCTGGAAGATTTTGAAATTGTAGAATATTTCTCATCCTTAGGTCTGAATAAAAACAGTGTGGATAATGATGGCAACGGTATTTTTAATTATGCGGCCAAAGGTGGAAACATTTCATTCTTAAAACAATTGGTGAAAAATGGTTATGCCTACAAAGAATTAAATCGTCACGGAGGAAATGCCTTTTTGATGGCCAGCCAAGGCAGGAGAGGACACACAAATCCGCTGGAAGTTTATACATTTCTCGAAAGCCTCGGTTTAGAGCCTGACAATATTGGAAAGGACGGAAAGAATCCACTGCACAACCTGGCCTATCGAAATAAGGATATCGCTGCATTAGAGTACTTCATACAAAAAGGTGTTGATGTGAATCTACAAGATGCAAATGGTCAAACGCCCTTCATGAGTGCTGCGAGAGGAAACGACCTGAACATCATCCAACTCTTACTGCCTTATGTTGATGACATCAATCTACAAAATAATGAAGGGTATTCCGCATTAACCAAGGCCTTTGGCAGAAATGAGGTTGAAGTTGTAGAACTTCTTCTAAAAAACGATGCAGATATAACAGTTAAAGATAAGGATGGCAATTCCCTGGCCTATTATCTTTTGGATACATTTAATGATCCAAAGGAATTTGAGGCTAAACTCAATTTATTAATGGAAAACAATATCGCTCTGGATGCCATTCAAGCTAAAGGTAACACACTTTTACATGAAGCGGTTAAAAGGGGGAATTTGGAACTTGTCAAACGCGTCACTGCATTCGGTATGGATATCAATGCTAAAAACGACGAAGGTAACACGGCACTTCATCTGGCAGCGATGAAAGCCAGGAATCAGCAAATTTTGAAATACCTCATATCTAAAGGCGCCGATAAAACCTTAAAAACACATTTTGAAGAAACCGTTTATGATTTAGCAGCTGAAAATGAACTTTTACAGCAAAACAATACTGATCTGGATTTTTTAAGGTAGTTAAAGCTATGGCCTCAGTAGTTCTTGAATTTCTGTGGTTAGAAAAAATTTCAATGGATAATCAATTAAAATTCTAAATGAATATGAAGTCTATAAAGTTAGTCAAATCAAGCTTATTACTTGTTCTGATATTCTTTTTATCAACAAGTTTCACTTCGACAATCAATGAAAATTCATCTTATAAATGTATGGTTCAACTCACCAATTATGAGGGTGAAGGCGCCTATGTAGTGGTTTCTTTAATCAATCCTGATGGCGAATATGAAAAAACACTTTATGTCCTGGGCGAAGATGATGAATGGTATTTTGATATAGATGAATGGTGGCAGTTTCAGGGTAAAGTTCGTCGTGATATCAGTGCTATCACAGGAGCTACCGTAAGCGGAGGAGAGCGTTCCATTTTTGTATTTAGCATAGAGAATGAAAAAATAGACCAGGGTTATAAAATACGCTTTGAAACAGCAGTTGAAGATCAGGAATATTACACCAGAGATGTAGAATTCGATTTAACTACTGAAGCTTTGAAAGGTAAATTTGAAGGTAAAGGTTTTATACGTTACGTTAGACTTTTACCTCAATAATCCACCATCTAATTCAATAATTGTCAGGCTGAACGTAGTCGAAGCCCAATTACATAAAAACATCCATGATTTTATCCATTTGGAGGTATAGCCATTATCTACTTGCAGTTTTAGCCGGTTTATTTATAGCAATTGCATCTCTTACCGGAATAATTCTTGCTTTTGAACCTATCAATGAAAAAACCCTGGGATATGGAGAAAGCCAGGCAGAAAATTATAGCCTTGGGCAAACCGTTTATAATTTGCAACAGAGGCATGATGAAGTGTTTAGTCTCCGTGTAGACCAAAATGGCTTTGTACTGGCAAATCTTACAACGAAAAATGGTGAAAGTGGCGACTTTTATATCAATCCAACCACTGGTGAAATGTTAGGAGAACCGGAACCAAAAGCTCCAATCTTTGAATTTGCTACCAACCTTCATCGCTCCTTATTTTTAAAGTCAACTGGTCGGTTTATAGTTGGATTGGCTTCTTTTTTACTTCTACTTATCCTCATAAGTGGAGCAATTTTGGTCATCAAGCGCCAGGGCGGACTCAAAAAAAGCCTATCCAAAGTGGTTTATGAAAATGCATCGAGTTATTACCACGTGGTTTTGAGTCGATGGACATTTATACCCATTCTAATCATTTGCATAAGTGGAGTTATATTGTCTCTAAACAGGTTTTCTGTATTGGCTGAAGATAAATTAGTGCATAGGGTAGCAGAATTTCAGAAAGACCAGGACAAGTTACCGGTTGAAGATTTTGAAATATTCAAGCAATACTCCATACAGGATATTTCAAGTCTGGAATTTCCTTTTTCTCCTTTTGAAGAAGATTATTTTATCCTTAAAACACCCACAGAAGAATTATATATCCATCAGTTCCACGGAGGAATAATCAGTCAGGCTGAAGTTTCGGCGGTGACACAATTAGTAGACTGGAGTTTGATTTTGCATACAGGTCAGGGTAGCATCCTGTGGTCTGTGGTTTTAGGTCTGTCTTGTGTCGTTATCCTTGTATTGATGTTTACGGGATACAAAATGGCCTATGACAGGCTTAGAAAATCTACAAAATTTAAAAATATTTTTAAGGCAGATGATGCCGAGTATATTTTGTTGGTGGGATCAGAAACAGGAAGTACCTTTACTTTTGCTCATCGCTTTGCCTCAGCAATGATAAAAGCCGGCCAAAGTATTTATGTAGATGCTATGAGTAATTTAGGCAGCTATAAAAAAGCAAAACACCTCATTATCTTCACATCCACTTATGGCGAAGGTGATGCTCCGGTGAATGCCAAAGATTTTTCAGCTAAGCTTCATCAATTCCGGTCAAACAGGCGCATTGATTTTTCGGTTGTGGGCTTCGGATCAATGGCTTATCCTGACTATTGTCAGTATGCTATTGAAGTCGATCAATGGCTGCAGGAGCGTAAGAATTTTGAAGCAAATCTAACTTTACATAAGATCAATAATCAGTCAGAAGAGGCTTTTAGGAATTGGGTAGGACAGTGGAATGAAAGACAGTCTTATGCTCTGAAAATTGAACCGGTTTTCAAAAAGATAAAAGGCTTAAAGAATTTTGAAGTTACCGCTGTTTCTGCATTAAATCGAGACGACACTTATTTGATAAAACTCAAATCCCAAAAGAAGATTGATTTCACATCAGGCGATCTGTTGAGCTTTTATCCAAAAGAAGATCAAGTAGAACGGCAATATTCTGTGGCAAAAGTTGGTGATGACATACTTCTAAGTATCAAAAAACACAAATTTGGTGTCTGTTCAAATTTTCTTTACAGTCTTAAGCCTGGCAGTATCGTAAAAGCAAAACTAAAGTCAAATTCTGATTTTCATTTACCAGATTCGGCAAAAGAGGTGATCATGATTTCAAATGGTACAGGCATAGCGCCTTTTTTAGGAATGATTTCAGAAAGATCAGTCATTAAAAAGCATTTGTTTTGGGGTGGTCGAACAAAAGCATCTTTGCATTTATATAAAGACTATCTGAATTCAGCTTTAAGAAAGAACACACTTGCCACTTTAAAAACCAGTTTTTCAAGAGAACGTAGTGCCACCAAATATGTTCAGGATTTGATTCAAGACGAGAAAAAGTTATTTGTAGAGACCATAAAAAATGATGGAGTTATCATGATTTGTGGCTCTATCGCTATGCAGAATAAGGTTCTGGAAATTTTAGAAAAGTTTATATTGCAAGAATTCAGTCAACCCTTGCAGCATTTTATAAACAACCGCCAATTGAAGATGGATTGCTATTGATTTTATTTGCCTTACTTCTTTTCCAAAAGCATGACCACAAACAAAATCAGATAAAGCAAAATTCCTGAGCCGCCAAGTAGTGCAAATATTATGAATGCTATTCGGATATTTTTTGGTTCATAATTCATTTTATATCCCAGCCACTCGCAAACGCCTAATATCATTATAAAAGTATTTTAAAATTTTTTGCAAAAATAATCCAAAATCATAATCTTACAAATATCTCTTCTCAATATAAAAAGTTCCAAAAGGCAGGATAGAACCCAAAATCACGATGGTCAGGGTTTTGATGTTCCATTTTTTGATCTCTTTGACAAAAATAGCCCAGGCAATGTAAGCCACGAAAAGAACACCATGTGCCATCCCAACCACGCGAACCCAAGAAGGGTCTTCCCAGATGTACTTTAAAGGCATGGCGATAAATAATAAAACTAAAAACGAAATACCTTCAGCGCGTGCGATCCATTTGAATGATTGTATCATATTTAGATTTTTTAAAGTGCAAAAATCGTTACTAACTTATGATTCTATCTTAGTCTTTATAAAATTTTAACCGCAAAGTGCGCAAAGACTCTCGCAAAGTGCGCATGGGAAGGATCTAATAGTAATAAATCGTTCAAGGTTATTGACGGAAGTTGAATGCATTATCTGCTAATTAATAAAGCCTACTCACTACTCGCCAAAAAAATGCCGAATACCGACTAAAACTCCCCAAACCTTTCAAAAGCAGCTTTTTCCAGCATTTCTCTGTGATCCGGATGCGCAATAGAGGCTAAAGCCTGTGCGCGTTGTTTCATGTTCTTGCCAAACAGATCTACAACGCCATATTCTGTTGCTACGTAATGAACGTGAGCCCGGGTTGTGGTAACACCTGCGCCGGTGTTCAGAAATGGTACAATTTTGCTTACGCCTTTCTTTGTGATCGATGGCATGGCTATAATGGCTTTTCCACCCTCAGATAGAGAGGCTCCGCGAATAAAATCCATTTGACCGCCTACTCCGGAAAACTGAAACTGTCCTATGGTATCGGCACAAACCTGACCGGTGATGTCGATCTCTATAGCAGAATTAATAGCTGTAGTTTTGGGATTTAACCGAATTAGCGCAGTATCATTTGTGTAACATGCTTCCTTGAAATGTACAAATGGATTGTCATCTACAAAATCATTCAGTTTTTTTGACCCCATGGCAAAACAAGTAACGATTTTTCCGGGTTTAATGCGTTTGTTTTCACCGGTTATGATGCCTTTTTCAACCAAAGGTAATATTCCATCTGAAAACATTTCAGTATGAATGCCCAGAGCTTTGTGGTTTGTAAGGTTGTTTAGAACGGCATTAGGAATAGCACCAATTCCCATTTGAAGTGTTGCACCATCTTCAACAAGTTCAGCGATGTTTCGGCCAATTTTTGCTTCAACTTCTGAAGGTGCCGCGGGCTCATGACTAAATATCGGTTCATCGACATGTATGGCTGCATCAATTTTACTGATGTGAATGATGCCGTCACCGTGAGACCTTGGTACCTGAGGATTGATTTGTGCAATCACTATTTTGGCTGTTTCAATGGCTGCAATTGTAACGTCAATAGACATACCAAGTGAACAGTAGCCATGTTTATCAGGCGGTGATACCTGAATGAAAGCAACATCCAGAGGTAAAATATTTCTTCTGAAAAGCTTGTCTATTTCACTCAAAAAGATAGGTATATAATCACCTTTAGAAGCATTGACAGCTTTTCTGACATTTCCACCGACAAAACAAGAGTTGATCTTAAAGGCATTTTCATAAGGTTGCAGCGTGTATTTAGCATTGCCTTCTGTGTGCATTTGAAGAATTTCTACGTCTTCAAGTTCTTCGTGACGTTCACATAAAGCATCTATTATAGTAGTTGGTGTCATCGCAGCGCCCTGAAAGAATATCCTTTGTCCTGATTTTACAAGTGCAACAGCTTCTTCAGCTGTGAAATATTTTATTGACATGAATTTCTATTTTGAATGAAAGTGCAAAAATACAGGCATCATGTAAATCAAAATATGATAAGTGTCAATTATGCTTTCAAACGAGTATTAAGATGGCCTCAACTTTGTTTAAATTGAGTAATTGAACACTAATAAGATCTTTATGACAGATATTCAGGATTTAAGTATACGTACTCTAAATTCTGAGGTATTTTCTGAATTTAATATTGATGATAAAATCCTTATTGAAATGAGAAGATACAACGAGGCTAAGGTCGGTCAGACTGCATTTAAATTAATCAACGTAAAGCGTTTTCTTGGGCGAATTAAACCCTAATTTTTGGTCGAAGTAATTTTAGCTCTTGGTAAGAGTAAACTCGAATTTTTAAATTGGGTATTCAAAGTTTTGTCAGAGTAATGCTTTTAATTCTTCTAATGTATTGGCGTCTTCAATTTTCTTGTCTTTTCGCCAGCGAATGATTCTGGGAAAACGTGTAGCGACTCCGCTTTTGTGTCTTTTAGACTCGGCTATGCCTTCAAAGGCAATTTCAAATACATGGTGGGGTTCGACCTGTCTTACAGGTCCAAAGCGGTCTGTAGTGTTCTTTTTGATCCAGCTATCTACTTCGCGGAACTCTTTATCGGTCAAACCTGAATAAGCTTTGGCAAACGTTACCAATTCACTTTTGTCGTCATTCCAAAGGGCAAAAGTATAATCTGTAAAGAGATTGCTACGACGACCGTGACCGCGCATGGCATAGGTAAGTACAGCATCAATCGAATAGGGGTCTGATTTGTATTTCCACCAGTCTCCTTTTTTGCGACCGACACCATATTCAGAGTTTACCAGTTTTATCATTAAACCTTCTGATCGGATCTCCCTTGCCTTTTGACGTTCTTTTTCAACTTCTTTCCAGTCAGAAAACCTCATGGTTTCAGATAAGTGAAAAGGTGCTATGGTATCTTTAAATTTGTCGTATAAATCGTCCAACACTTTTCGGCGTTGAGCAAAGGATTTGTTTCGAATATCTATACCTTTCCACTCCAGAATATCATATGCTTTAAAAATGACGGGTATTTTTTTCAGAAGAGATTTACTGACATTTTTACGACCAATGCGTTTTTGAAGATCTTTAAAATCACCAATTTCATTATTTGGATATGCGATGATCTCACCATCCAGAACGGTTCCTTCGGGTAACTGTTCTTTAAATGTCTCCAATTCAGGATATTTATCAGTGACCAGTTCCTCGCCTCGTGACCAGATGAAATGTTGATCATTTCTGCAAATCAATTGAGCGCGTATGCCATCCCATTTGTGTTCAAACAGATAGTCTTCAGGATTTCCCAAATCTTTCAACTCACCTTCTACGGCATAGGCCAGGTAAAACGGATAAGGTTTAGACAGGTAGTCTTCAGGATTTTCTTCTAAGATCAAAGACTGAAAAGTGCTGTTTTGGGGTTTCCAGTTACCCATTAATTTATAGGCTAAAACGTCCTGATCAATACCAGTAGATTGAGAAAGTGCTCTGGTCATCAACTTCTGACTTACACCAATTCTAAATCCACCGGTCATGAGTTTGGTAAATACAAAACGTTCGTAATAATTTAGTTTTTTCCAGTGTTTAAAAAGGTAATTCTTTTTTTTATCGTCAGATTTTGATTTCAAGTCCAAAATATCTTCCAAATATTCATGCAGTGGTTTTTCTGTTTCCGAGTTGTTTTTGGGTAACACTAAGGCAATGGTTTCAGCCAAATCTCCAACGATATGATAAGATTCTTCAAACAACCATGCCGGTATTTTTGACAATTCACCAGCATATTCACGGATTTGAGTACTGTTAACCGGTCTTGGCGGACGTCTGTGCGAGAGAATAGCAATAGTCCAGATCTTATCCTTGTCATCAGCTGTATCAAAATACTCTTTCAGAGCCTTTACTTTAGCATTGGTTTTATTGGTGCTGTCGATCTTTTGTATGAGTTGAGCGAAGTTTTTCACTTATTGAGTTTATGAGGTTTACGTTTCAGTTTTAAATATGTGGCTTCGATACAATTTTTTTTGAAAAAATCACTCAGCCACCGAACACCGGTGTAAATATTTAAAAATTAGCTCAGCCAGTGGATTTTTATTCAATTTATAATTATAATTTTTATCACTAATCGAGGTGAATGAGTGTTTTGCGAAAGCAAAATCTATCGAAGTCACTGGTTTGATTATTAAAATGTCATAGTTTTCATTTTTCAGTTTTCTTAATAAATACTTTTTTGGCTAATTGAGGTAACAGATTTGATGCTCCGTTAACTAATGCTTCTTTTTTCTTTCTACTCCATCTCTGAATTTGTTTTTCGCGGTAAAAAGCTTTGTCGATTCTATCATATTCTTCGTAATATAATAGTTTAACAGGTAATCGTTTTGCCGTATAATTGAACCTTTCCCTTCTTTATGTTGTTTTAATCTTCTTTCTAAATCCTTAGTACTTCCTGTATAATAAGTACCATCATTACATTCTAATATGTACATATAACCTTTAGCCATTTTACTTTGCTTTCGAAATGGTGGCTTCGATACAAATTTTTCTTTCAGAAAAATTCACTCAGCCACCAGATTTTTTTTTGATTTATAGTTATAATTTTTTATTCCTAACCGAGGTGACTGAGTGTTTTGCGGAAGCAAAATGTATCGAAGTCACCGGCTTCGGTATTAGGGGCCTAGTCCTCATCTTCCTTATATTGCGTTTGTTCAGTTCTGGCGTCATATCCTAATGTCTTTAGATATCTTGAAAAAATATCTGTATAACCGTGGGTGCAAATCACTTTTTCACATTCTGTTGTTTTAATGGCAGATAGCAAGCCATCCCAGTCGGCGTGGTCACTTAGGACAAAACCCTTGTCTATGGCTCTTCGTCGTCTTGCGCCCCTGGTACTCATCCAGCCACTCGCAGACGAAGTAACATAGGGCACCATCTTTCTCATCCAGGTAGTGCCGTGAGCGCTTGGTGGAGCAATCACTATATTACCTTTCAAGTCGTTCTTTTTTGTCTCTCTTGTAATCTTAACCGTTTCCGGAAAGTCGTAGTTTTTTCTCAATACATCGGTCATGTTTTCTATAGCGCCGTGAGTGTATATTGTTCCAATATCGGCGTTTAAATATTTCAAAACCCTTTGTGCTTTTCCCAGAGAATAAACCATGATAACCGATGTCATATTATTTTTTTGATTGTCTTTCCACCAATTGTTCATTTCATCGAAAACCTCTTGTTGAGGTTGCCATTTGAACACGGGTAAACCAAAGGTGCATTCGGTGATGAAGCTATGGCATTTTACAGGCTCAAAGGCTCCTGAGATCCCATCGTCTTCAGTCTTGTAGTCTCCTGAAAAGACCCAGACTTCGCCTTTGTGCTCAACCCTGACCTGAGAACTGCCAATGATATGTCCCGCAGGATGCAGGCTGAATTTCACACTATTAATACTGAAGGTTTCTCCCCATTCTACACCGGTGACATTAATATCGCCTAGCCTGTGTTTGATGATAGGTATGTTCAAATGGTGTGTGATGTATTTCTGATGTCCGAATTTTGAATGGTCGGCATGCCCGTGAGTGATGATGACCTTTTTTACAGGCCGCCAGGCATCTATATAAACGTCAGCCTTGGCGCAATAGATACCTTTATTGTTAAATTCTAAAAGTGGTTTTGACATATTTTAAAAGTAAAAGTAATTTCTTTGTTTAGCTCTATTTTACTTTAAATTTAGGAGACATTTTGGAACTCTTGACATCTAAATCTCGAATTGAAAATAATTAATCCATTAATTATTTTTACATTTAAATCACAAAAAGCGTTTCATAAATGAAAAAAACAACTGAAAATATTACTGATGTTACCTCTAATACCATCCGGCGAATAAATGGCTATCTGCATAGAATTGTACCCATTGCTGATGCTTCAGGAAAAATTATTAATTATGCTATAAAACCTATTATGCTGGAATTCAATATCAGAGATATTTTACAGGTAAGTGTAGGTGCAGCACTTTTAGCTATACCCATTTCTATGTCAGAGGAAGCCTGGAATCTGGCAGCGACCCTACCTCATTTAAATATTGCACTAATTGCAATACTATCGATTTTCCTGATATCAATATTTGTCTATTTCCATTTTTATAAAGTGACTCTGAAGGGATATGTTTTCGATTTCATTAAAAGGGTCATCGGAACTTATTTCATTTCTATGCTCATTGTTGCGATCATATTGACACTGATTCAAAAGTGTCCATGGGGTGTAGATAATGTGTTGGCCATTAAGCGCATAATAATCGTTACATTTCCTGCCGCCATGAGTGGTACCTTAAGTGATACCATAAAATAAATACCTATGAGAAGTTTATTTATATTGGCTCTTTGCTTTTTTACACATGGCATAACCTATGCTCAAAAGAAAAACCCAAATTATGATGCTGAATTAGCTCAAAGACTTGGTGCAGATGATTATGGGATGAAATATTACGTTTTTGCCATTTTAAAGACCGGTGAAAATTCACCCAATGATCCGGAATTAAGACAACAAAGTTTTGCAGGACATATGCAAAATATAAAAAACTTAGTGGATAAAGGTAAACTTATTGTTGCAGGACCTTTTGATAGTAATGAATTGTCTTACCGAGGCCTCTTTATACTCGATGTAGAAAGTATTGAAAAAGCAGAGGAGTTATTACAAACAGATCCGGCTATAAGGGAAGGTTTTTTAGATACTGAATTCATCAAGTGGTATGGTTCTGCTGCTCTGCCGGAATATTTGGAAGCATCTGATAAAATCTGGAAAGTTGGGTTTTAAAATTTTAAGAGGAATCAGATGAACAGATGCGAATGGGTTACAGATGATCCGCTATATATCAAATACCACGATGAAGAATGGGGCAAACCTGTTCGTGATGATCAGACCCTTTTCGAATTTTTACTCTTAGAAACCTTTCAGGCTGGTCTCAGTTGGTTAACCATTCTCAAGAAAAGAGAGAATTTCAGAAAAGCTTTTGATGATTTTGACTATCAAAAGATAGCTCAGTATTCATCTGAAAAGCATGAGCAGCTGCTTCAAAACTCCGGTATTATCAGAAATAAATTAAAGATCAAATCAGCCACTACAAACGCTCAGGCTTTTATAAGTATTCAGCAAGAGTTTGGTAGTTTTAGTAAATATATCTGGGCATTTGTTGACGGCCAGCCTGTAATCAATCATTTTAAAAGTATAAAAGAAGTCCCTGCCTCAACGCCACTTTCTGATAAAATCAGCAAAGACCTAAAAAAACGTGGATTTAAGTTTGTAGGTTCTACGATTGTCTATGCTCATATGCAAGCCACAGGAATGGTAAATGACCATATCATTGGATGTTTGGCGAGGTAATTTCTTTAGCTTATGAGTTTAGAAGTTTATGAGTTTAGCGGTTAATAAAAACAAAGTAAAATTTTTGTCGTAAACTTTATAAAACAGTCTGCCCTAAACTGTTTCAGATATGAGTTTCTCTCTTTGCGCTTTTACCGTGGGATCACCCATGTATTCTTCAAAAGTTGCATATTTATCAATCACACCATTTGGAGTTAGCTCAATAACACGATTAGCAACGGTTTGTGCAAACTGATGATCATGTGTGGTAAAGATAACGTTGCCTTTATAATTGATCAATGCATTGTTGAATGCGGTAATAGATTCCAAATCTAAGTGGTTGGTTGGCTCGTCTATCACCAAAACATTAGCACGAATCATCATCATTCGGCTCAGCATGCATCTCACTTTTTCGCCTCCCGACAATACATTGGCGGTTTTTAAAGCTTCATCACCGCTAAACAACATTTTTCCCAGAAAGCCTCTGATGTAAACTTCTTCACGCTCTTCGTCAGTTTTGGCCCATTGCCTCAGCCAGTCTACCAAACTTAATTTGTTATCAAAAAACTCAGAATTATCATTGGGTAAGTAACTGTTTGTGGTCGTAACACCCCATTCGAAATTTCCGGACTTTGGTTGTTGTTTGTCGTTTATAATTTCGTAAAATGCTGTTGTAGCTCTTGAATCTCTGGAATATATAAAGACTTTGTCGCCTTTTGCAAGGTTGATGTTGACATTGGCAAAAAGAGTTTCACCATCTAATTCTGCAGAAAGGTTATTGACATTCAGGATCTGATTTCCTGCCTCTCGTTCTCTTTCAAAAATAATAGCCGGATACCTTCTGCTGGAAGGTTTTATGCTTTCAATGTTCAGCTTTTCGATCATTTTTTTACGTGACGTTGCCTGTTTTGATTTTGCGACATTAGCGCTAAAACGCTCTATGAATTGCTGAAGTTCTTTTTTCTTCTCTTCGGCTTTTTTGTTTTGTTGAGCTCTTTGTCTTGCAGCCAGTTGAGAGGATTCGTACCAAAAAGTATAATTACCACTATAGTGTGTGATCTTTCCAAAGTCGATATCAGAAATGTGGGTACAAACTTCATCTAAAAAGTGTCTGTCGTGAGAGACCACAATTACACAATTGTCATAATTGGCCAGAAAATTCTCTAACCAGGAAATGGTTTCATAATCCAGATCGTTGGTAGGCTCATCCATGATCAGTACATCCGGGTTTCCAAACAAGGCTTTAGCCAAAAGCACTCTAACTTTTTGCGTACCATCTAAATCTTTTACATGGTTGTAGTGCAATTCAGGAGAAATTCCCAGATTAGATAGTAAGGAAGCCGCATTGCTTTCTGCATTCCAGCCATCCATTTCTTCAAATTCTACCTGTAAAACACCTACACGTTCCCCATCTTTATCGCTAAAATCTTCCTTAGCGTAGATCTCATCCATCTCTTTTTTGATCTTGTAAAGCGGCTGATTCCCCATTAAAACTGTCTCCAGGACAGGATTATCATCATAAACAGAGTGGTCCTGCTCCAATACTGACATACGCTTGCCCGGCTCCAGGTGCACGTGACCAGAAGTGGGTTCCATCTTACCGGAAATTATTTTCAGAAATGTAGACTTTCCTGCACCGTTGGCACCAATAATTCCGTAACAGTTCCCTGTGGTAAATGTTGTATTTACTTCATCAAATAAAACACGTTTACCAAATTGAACAGATAGATTTGAGACTGAAAGCATGATTTTTAAAATTTTTGCAAAAGTAGAAATATTATAGGATAATGTAAAGCAAATCATAAAGATATAAGCTTTTAACTCTCGCTTAACAATAGCATTTTTTGAGTACATCTATATTTGTTCAAAATTAGTTGCATTTGAAGTATCCGTTTTATTTATTAATTCTCTTATTTTTTTCTTGTGGTGATAATGATTCTAAAACCTATTTGGGTGGTGGAATTGTTCATCCAAAAGACGATTACATTATACTTTCAAGAGCTGATAATTTTATTGACAGCATAAAAATAGATTCTAAAGGTCACTTCCATTACAGGTTTGATCTCAAAGAGGAAGGGCTCTTTACCTTCAGGCACGCTGATGAGTTTCAGATGATTTACCTTAAACCTAAAGACAGTATACGATTGAGATTAAACACCTCTGAATTTGACGAATCATTAGTGTTCTCTGGTGAAGGCGCAGCCGAAAATAATTTTTTGATTGAAAATTTTCTGCTCAATCAAAAGAACAGTGATTTGATTTTGTCTTATTACAAGATTTCGCCGAAGGATTTTCAGTTTAAAACTGATTCGATTAAGAAATCCAGAGAGTCCAGACTTGAGCATATACAGGAGAAATTTGATTTGAGTGAAGACTTTATTGAAATTGCTCAAAAAAGTATTGATTATGAGTATTTTGATATGAGGGAACGTTACGCATTTCTATTGAATAAATACAATCAAAAAAAATCTAATGATATTCCTGAAGATTTTTACGATTACAGGAAAAAAATCGATTTTGGTGATACGCTTGCTAAAAATTTAATTGTATACAGAAGATTTTTAGATGATTATATCAAAAACCAATCTATAAAAATCTGCTTAGATAAAAATAAGAATGTAAACTGTTATGACGTCGATTCATACACCAATCTTGATGACAGAATTCACTTAGTTGACAGTTTGATCGTGGACAATGGACTGAGAAAAACATATTTTGAGAGGTTTATTCAGGAAGAGATCATATATGCTAAGGATTTGAAAGATCTTGACCATACTAAAAATCTTATTGAAAAATTTAATTTTTCTGAAAAAGAAAAAAACAAGCTTTTATCACTTGTAGAATTTCAGTCAGCACTTATTGTAGATGCAGACCTGAAAGATGTCTTGCTAAAATGTAAGGATCTTAAAAAGCATAAATTAAAAGATGTTATAAAAAAGAAACATGCCGTAATATATTCCTGGTCCCTACATTCGCCCAGTCATCACAAGCTCAGGGTCAATGCGGTGAAACAATTGATGGAAAAATATAAAGATATTCAATTTATTGGTGTGAATATAGATTACAATTTTCAGGATAAATGGTTAACAGCAGTCAACAATCAGGACGAAAATATCGAAAACGAATTTACAATTGTGCCCGGAGAACATGCTGAGTTTTACAGAAACTATCTGAATAAAATCTTTTTCATAGATCAGGATTGTAGAATTCAAAAAAGTGAAATAGTACTCTCTAATAAGGATCTGGACGGTCACATTAAAGATTATTTGGCGCTATATTGATTATACAAATTCAGTTTTTAATCAGATTTTTAATCGTTTCTTTCACACTGTTGCTATACCAGTTTGCCATACCTTTCGCTTTGGCCACCAATTCGCCATCCGCACTTATCAGATAAGTTGCAGGTATAGAATTAGTATCGTAAAATTCGGGAAGTTCAGAATCAGGTCTGTAAACAGGAATATTCAATTTTTTCTGCTTCAGAAATTTTCTCAATTTCTCTGAAGTTTCATTGGAGACGAAGTAAAAATCTACCTGATCACCAAATTCATCGTACAGTTCTACCAGTCCCGGCAGTTCTGCTAAACAAGGAGAACACCATGTCGCCCAAAAATTGATTAATATAGGTGTGCCTTTAGAATCTTTCAAATCGAAACTTTTATTCTGCAGATCTTTCAATTTTACATTATAGTCAGCAATTGTAATGTCATTTTGGTTAGTGAGAATTTCAGGTGAGCCTATCAACGGAACAACAATCCAGGATTGAATCTTCGTTCTTGTATCGGGTATAATGAATAAAATAAAGACAATAAAAAATAAAATATTGGACCAGTGTTTTTTAAGAAATGGTTTTTTATTGGTTCTTTTTTTGGCTTGATTCATGGTCTTTTTTGGTTTTTCTGTTTCAAGTTTCTAGCAAAAATACTTTTAAGTACAATAACTTAATTTATAATTTGTAAAATATTACACATCACTTATTCTTGTATATTTGCAGTTCATCAAAATTGACTATGAAGCATATAAGGAATTTTTGTATCATCGCACATATCGACCACGGTAAGAGTACTTTGGCAGACAGGCTGTTGGACTCGACCAATTCGGTGACAGAGCGTGAACGTCAGGAGCAGCTGTTGGATAGTATGGATTTGGAGCGCGAGCGCGGCATAACTATAAAAAGTCATGCTATACAAATGGTATACAAATATGAGGGAGAAGAGTATGTTTTAAATCTGATCGATACACCCGGACACGTTGATTTTTCTTACGAAGTTTCCCGTTCTATAGCGGCATGTGAAGGTGCTTTATTAGTCGTAGATGCCGCTCAAAGCATTCAGGCGCAAACCATTTCAAATTTATATCTGGCCCTTGAAAATGATCTGGAGATTATTCCGGTGCTCAACAAGGTCGATTTGCCTTCTGCCAATCCTGAAGAAGTTACCGATGATATTGTAGATTTAATTGGTTGCGATGCTGAGGATGTGATACCGGCCAGTGCAAAGACGGGTTTAGGTATAGATGCTATTTTGGAAGCGATCATCAAAAGGATTCCACCACCATCAGGAGATATCGATGCGCCTTTGCGTGCTCTGGTTTTTGATTCGGTGTATAATCCATTTAGAGGTGTAGAAACATATTTTAGAGTTTTTGACGGCAGCATCAAAAAAAACCAGAAGATAAAATTTGTTGCTACCGGAAAATCTTATGGTGCCGATGAAATAGGCACTTTAAAACTGGTGCAATTCCCTCAAAAAGAAATAAAAGCCGGAGATGTGGGTT
This sequence comes from uncultured Psychroflexus sp., assembly GCA_913062845.1. Classification (GTDB taxonomy): domain Bacteria; phylum Bacteroidota; class Bacteroidia; order Flavobacteriales; family Flavobacteriaceae; genus Psychroflexus. The sequence goes on along the minus strand of CAJXVZ010000014.1, from coordinate 10,119 downwards.
ATCTTATCACCGGGATAAAAGACGCCCGAGAGGTCAAGGTGGGAGATACCATTACTGATTCTGAAAATCCCACAACAAAAGCAGTCGCCGGATTTGAAGATGTAAAACCTATGGTATTTGCCGGAATTTACCCTGTTGATACAGAAGATTATGAGGAACTAAGGGGTTGTATGGAAAAACTACAACTCAATGATGCATCGCTGGTGTTTACGCCTGAAAGCTCCGCTGCTCTCGGCTTTGGATTTAGGTGTGGTTTTCTCGGTATGCTGCACCTTGAGATCATTCAGGAACGTTTGGAGCGTGAATTTGACATGACCGTAATTACTACGGTGCCAAACGTATCTTATCATGCCTTCACTACAAAAGAGCCTGATGAGGTGATCATAGTCAGTAACCCTTCGGATTTGCCCGAGCCCTCGACGCTTGATAGGGTAGAGGAACCATATATCAAAGCAAGCATTATTACAAAAGCAGATTTTGTTGGTCCGGTTATGTCACTATGCATAGAGAAGAGAGGTGAGATCAAAAATCAAACTTATTTGACTACTGAAAGAGTAGAACTTACGTTTGATATGCCATTGGCTGAAATTGTTTTTGATTTTTACGATAGATTAAAAACAGTATCTAAAGGCTATGCCTCATTTGATTATTCTCCAATCGGCATGAGGCCTTCTAAATTGGTCAAGGTAGACGTATTATTGAATGCCAATTCTGTTGATGCGCTTTCGGCTTTGGTCCATTTTGATAATGCTTACGATATAGGAAAAAAGATGTGTGTCAAGCTAAAGGAGTTGATTCCAAGGCAACAGTTTGATATCCCTATTCAGGCAGCAATTGGCGCAAAAATTATTGCCCGAGAAACCGTTAAGGCCTTAAGGAAAGATGTAACTGCAAAATGTTATGGTGGTGATATTTCAAGAAAAAGAAAGCTTCTGGAAAAACAAAAGAAGGGTAAAAAGAGAATGCGTGCAGTAGGAAATGTTGAAATCCCTCAGGAAGCCTTTATGGCGGTTTTAAAGTTGAATGATTAAAGCCCCATAATCCTCGAAGGGGAATTACTTATAAGGTTGTAAATTATGGTTAGGATGTGAAAATAATGTTTTGTAAAAAATTAATGTTTTAAAAGCTTACTGTGTAAATGTAAAAATTAGATATAATCAACAGTATCAAAAGAAATAAAAGCAACAATGGCAACCTGATTTTAACCTCATAACATCATAAACATATAACCACTTAAACTCCTAACCTTAATTAAATGATCAAAAACATCATATTCGATTTTGGAGATGTGTTTATCAATTTAGATAAATCTGCACCTGAAAGACATTTCAGGGCATTGGGAATTACAGCTTTAGATCAAAAAACCATTAGAATCCACAAGGATTATGAAAAAGGTCTGATGACATCAACCGAATTTATAGACTATCATGTGAAAACTTTTCCAAAGTTTAATGAAGAAAATTTTGTCAGATCATGGAACAGCATATTATTGGATTTTCCGAAATACAGATTAGACTTTATTCAAAACATTCAAAAGTCAGGCAAATACAAAATATACCTATTAAGCAATACCAATGATCTGCATATCAGTTGGGTTAAGGAAAATATAGCCTTTTATAAGGCTTTTAAATCCTGTTTTAAGGAATTTTACCTGTCATATGACATCAATCTCCGTAAACCTGATGAGGATATCTTTAAGTTTGTTCTTGAACAAAATAGTCTTAAGGCAGAGGAGACCTTATTTATTGACGATACTCTGGAGCATATAAATTCTGCTGAAAATTTAAACATTCAAACATGGCACCTTCAGGCAGGTGTGGAAGACGTTGTCGATTTGTTTCACCGTAAAGATATTGACTTTTGATTGCTCTTATTTTTAGTGTCATTTCTTCAACATTGATCTATGTTGTTTTCAAGACATTTCCAAAACATAGAATCAATACCCTAAATGCTCTGATATTTAATTACATCACAGCTTTTGTGTTGGGTTACAGCATTCAGTCAACTTCTGTTAATCTACTTGAAATACATGAATTTCAATGGTTTTATCCGGCTGCTGGATTGGGTGTGTTGTTTATAGTTATTTTTTATTTGATGGTTATGACTACACAAAAACACGGAATGTCGGTCGTTTCTGTAGCCAGTAAAATGAGCTTAAGTATTCCAGTAATTTTTGTGATATTTTACTATGGTGAAGAGGTTTCGTTTTTAAAAATATTGGGAATACTCGTCGCTTTATTTTCGGTATATCTGGTATCAGCAAAATCAAATGATGGTTTGAGCGTAAAAACCTCTGCGCTTTTATTGCCATTCGGTGTTTTTTTGGGGAGCGGCGTCATTGAGTCTAGTATCAAAGTGCTTCAAAATGATTTTGTACCTCAGGTAGAGACTCCTGTGTTTTCAGCTTCTATTTTTTTGTTTGCAGCGCTCACTGGGAGCTTGATTTTTATAGTCAGGTTCTTTAGAAACAAAAAGTTATTTAATGTAAAAGACCTTATCGGTGGAATATGTCTTGGCATACCCAATTACTTTTCAATTTATTTTTTAATTGAAGCCTTGCGAAACCCAAATTTAGACAGTTCAATAGTTTTTGTTATCAATAACGTTTCTATTGTAGTGCTTTCAACAATTGTTGGTATTTTGATGTTTAAAGAACATCTGTTTAAAAAAAATAAATTAGGAATTATTTTAGCAATCATTAGTATTATATTTGTAACATTATCTCAATAATTTTACTCATGAAAGCTATTAAAATTTATTTTTTTTTGTTTTTAAATCTATATCTTTCAACTGAAATTTTTGCACAAAACAATTTTCAAAAGGGCTATTACATAAACAATAATGGAAATGTTATAGAATGTCTTATCTTGAACGAAGATTGGAAATCTTCTCCATCTATCTTCAAATATAAGATCTCTGAAGGTCAAGATGTGAATACTGCATCCATAGAAAATGTGAGTGTTTTTGAAATAAATGGTGCCTTAAAGTATGAGAGACATGAAGTTCTTATAGCAAGAAATTTGAAAGACCTTACCCCAACTCAGAATAATTCAGAGCTTGACTTTAAAAAAGAAACATTATTTCTTAAGGTTTTGGTTGAAGGAGATGTTAACTTATACCAGTATGAAGATGGCTCTTTAAAAATATTTTTCATAGAAAATCCAGAGACTGAAAAAGTTGAACAACTTGAGTTTAAAGCATACGCCAATACTGAAAATAAAGTCCTTTATAACAATAAATTCAGAACACAGTTATATAAATATTTAAACCCGGCAAATATTGACAAAGAAAGTATAAGGGATTTAGATTATTACAGAAAAGAGTTAATTAATATTGTAGAATTATCTAATGGTAATACAGCAAATACATTTGTTAATAAATCAACTGACTTAAAGTCGAAATTGAATTTATATGCAAAGGCTGGTTTTGGTTTGTCTTCATTATATTTTGAAGGACCTATTGCGAATCAAAACATTACTTTTGATGATCAGGTTATTCCTAGATTTGGTATTGAAATAGAATACATTTTATCTTTTAACAATAATAAATGGTCTGTTTTTACAACACCAATTTACCAAAATTACAAAGCTGATAGTTTTTTCATCATAGCAGAAGGACTACCATCTGAAAGTAGAAGAGAAACTAAAGTTGAATACAACTCAATAGAATTGCCAGTTGGCATAAGGCATTATTTTTTTCTAAACAATAGCTCCAGGTTATACCTTAATGCAGCTATTGTGTTTGATGCAAATCTAAATTCAACAATCGAAAGTACAGGCAGTAATCCATTTGATATTAGATCAGGAGCAAATTTTTCTGCTGGTATAGGTTATCAATATAAAAATTATGGCATTGAGTTTTTATATTTCTCAGAAAGAAATTTGCTAGACAGGTATTTGGGGTCCAGAGCAGATTACAATGCCCTGGCCTTTCAGCTTTCCTATAAATTATTTTAATCTTTTTTGAAGAAAGACGAATATAAATCACCAAAATCACCCTCAGAAGAAGTCTTATTTAAAGACAAAGGCAGTAAATTTTTTGGGTATGTTTTTCCGGTAAAAGATGAAAATGAGATCGAAAATGCCTTGGAAAAACTCAGAGCAAAACACCATAAAGCCAGGCATTTTTGTTACGCATGGCAGTTGGGTAAAAACTACGACAGTTATAAAGTTAATGATGATGGCGAACCCAATAATTCGGCCGGGATGCCAATTTATGGCCAACTACAGGCTTTTGAAGTAACAAATTGTTTTGTAGTGGTTGTTAGATATTTTGGCGGAACAAAGCTCGGGGTTGGCGGATTAATATCGGCCTATAAAACGACTGCTAAGAAGGCGCTTGAAGCCACAAAGATTGAAACCCATACCATTGATAAATATATTCAGGTAAATTGTGAGTACGACATGATGAACGAGGTCATGAGACTGGTCAAAGCACACGATCTGGAAATTACTTCTCAAGAACTAAAGATCGATTGTAAATTCATTATCGGAATCCGACAAAAAGACTTTGATGATATTCAACAAAGATTTCAGCAGGTTTATGGCTTAGATGTTCAGGTCTTATAAAGAAACATCAAAAGTCCTTAAATTTTAGAATATTCCTTTTAATAGCTTAAATTTGTTACTATACATTTTAATATTTCAACATATATGAATTCAACAGCATACGTAGAAAAACATCAGAAGAGATTTATCAATGAACTTATAGAATTACTTAAAATTCCCTCGATCAGTGCAGATTCAAAATACAAGGCAGACATGCAGACTGCTGCAGAAAAGGTCTGTGAACATCTGAAAAATGCAGGTTGTGAACATACTAAAATCTATCCAACCAAAGGTCATCCTGTGGTTTATGGACATAAAATTATAGATGAAAAGCTACCCACCGTTTTGGTTTACGGCCATTACGATGTTCAACCGCCAGATCCCATAGATTTATGGGATTCACCACCGTTTGAACCTGTCATTAAAAAAACGGATATTCATCCTGACGGCGCTATTTTTGCCAGAGGTGCCTGCGATGACAAAGGGCAGATGTTTATGCATGTTAAGGCCTTAGAGCTCATGATGGCCGAAAACGCTTTGCCTTGTAATGTTAAGTTTATGATAGAGGGCGAAGAAGAAGTCGGCAGTGAGCACTTAGAGGCATTTATTAATGAACATAATGAAATGCTGGCCAATGATGTAATATTGATCTCAGATACGGGTATGATCAGTAAAGACCATCCCTCCATTACTACTGGACTGAGAGGTTTGAGCTATGTTGAAGTAGAAGTTACAGGCCCAAACAGAGATCTTCATTCCGGATTGTACGGTGGTGCCGTAGCTAACCCTATTAATATTCTAACTCAGATGATCGCATCATTACAGGATGAAAATAATCATATCACTATTCCTGGATTTTACGATAATGTTGAAGAATTAAGTCAGGAAGAACGAGATAAAATGGCTGAAGCGCCTTTTGATCTGGAGCTTTATAAAAAGTCTATCGGTATTGGAGATGTTCATGGAGAAGAAGGTTACGTCACTAACGAAAGAAACTCAATCAGACCTACTTTGGATGTAAATGGCATTTGGGGTGGCTATATCGGTGAAGGTGCAAAGACTGTTATACCAAGTAAAGCATACGCCAAAATATCCATGCGTCTTGTACCTCATCAGGACTGGAAGGAAATCACAGAACTTTTTCAAAAACATTTTGAATCTATTGCACCAAAAAGTGTATCTGTTAAAGTAAAACCCCATCATGGTGGGCAGGGATACGTCACTCCAATAGATGGCATTGAATATCAGGCCGCAGACAAGGCTTTTCAGGATATTTTTGGTAAACCGGCCATACCTCTAAGAAGCGGCGGAAGTATTCCAATAGTTTCACTCTTTGAAAATGCTTTCAATTCCAAAACCATTTTGATGGGCTTTGGACTCGATTCAGATGCTATCCACTCGCCCAATGAACACTTTGGAATCTGGAATTTCTTAAAAGGTATAGAAACCATTCCACATTTCTATAAACACTTTGCAGCGCTGAAAGAGTAAATCATATTTCTTAAACTAAACCTCAAAGTTCCTGCGTTCACTGAGTACAGTCGAATTAGGATCTTTGAGGTTTTTGTTAATGAAATAATTATTGCAATTACAGAATATTTGATGAAAAAATTTTATTGGTTTTTTCTAAGTTCAAATTCATTGATGGCATAGTTTATTTCTTCTTCAGTCATTTCATTTCCACAATATCTGCAGATTTGGGCATTAATTATTATAGACTCTTTACATTTTCTGCATTTTTTCCTGGGCTCTATGCCATATTTAAGCACAAGAAATGCGATCCAACCAGTAACCGGATGTATTCCAAATAGCATCCATAGTTTTGAGACCCCTTTAATTTTTGCCCATCTGAGCCCCAGCCAGATTGGCAACACCCAAAACAAAAAGATTGCACTGCCAAAAACTAATGATGCTAATAAAAATCCGATTACGTTTTCCATCAAATACTTGAAAAATAGTTAATTTTTTTTGCGTATCCTTCTACATTGATCAGTATTCTAATTATTTAAATTAGGATGCCTTACCGGCATATTCATAGCCAATATCTTCTACAATAGCTTTTACATTGCCTTCAGATATATTGCCTTCTATGTCAACACGTCCTGAATTGAGATCAACCTCAACATTTTTTACGTTTTCAGCTGCATTCAAATTCTTTTTTACGTTAGCTACACAGTGGTTACAAGTCATACCTTTAACGATATAAGTTGAGTTATTTTGTGTTGTATTTTCCATTTGTCTTTTGTTTTTTTTAGGTAAATATCTTAAAATTTCAGCATTGATAATTAATGCCGTAAGAAGTATAGCAGAGCCAAGACTGAGCCAATGTGGCAGGAAGTGTTCATGTTCAGATACCATCTCGGCAATGCTAAAGTAACTTAACCATGCTTCAGGCATGACATAATCGATAAGTACACCGAACAATAAAGCACCAAATATGATGCTCGCCAGATAAATGATGGTCATTCGCTTGCCGATGGCATTCCAGATCACGGTAAATGTAGCAATATTGGTAGCTGGACCAGCCATTAAAAATACGATAGCTGCACCCGGAGAAATACCCTTCATCAGTAAAACAGCAGCAATAGGCACACTACCGGTGGCACAAACATACAAAGGAATACTGGCTACTAATACCAAAAGCATGCTTACGATGGGTTCTGATAAAATGCCACCTTCAAAAAATTGATCCGGTACTAACATACTTATCACGCTGGCCAGGACTAAGCCAATGATCAACCACCTTGAAATATCCTGAAGAAATTCAACAAAGGCATATTTGAAGATACGATCGAACCAATGTTGTTTTGAGGTGTCTACCGCACAGTCATCACAGGACGCTGCATCTTTCATTTCCTCTTGGCTTTTATCAAAATTATCTACGAAAAATCCTCCAAAGATCCCCGTAATAAAAGCAATAATAGGTCTGATAATGGCATAGGCCCAACCCATCATGCCGTAGGTGATCAATATGCTATCAATACCCGTTTGTGGTGTAGAAATTAAAAATGAAGTTGTTGCCCCTTTTGAAGCTCCTTTTTTGTGCAGCGAAACCCCTGTTGGGATAACGCCACATGAGCATAGTGGCAGGGGTACACCAAATAAGGCTGCTTTAATGGACGAACCCCAGCCTGGTTTTCCTAATTGCTTTTGCAGCCATTCTTTTGAAAACAAACCATTGAGGAAACCGGCTATTAAAAATCCAAGCAGGAGATAAGGCGCCATTTCCAGGGTCAGCTCCCACAAGGTTTTAAAAAATTCTTCAACATAAATCATGCTACAAAAATAGCAAAACAAAGCATATACTAATATAATAAATACTATTTAGGTAATTTTACTTGCTCAAAAAAGTAAAGAGGTTCTTTAGTTTAAACAGCAATTAGCATATTATTTAAATGAATATAGTTTTCATGAATCCTTCCCTTTGGTAAGGGTCAGGGATGGGCTTTTTTAATTCATCAAGTCTTCTATCTCATCTGCTTCAATAGGAATATTTCTCATGAGGTTGAATGGTTCTCCTTTTTCCTGAACGACTACGTCATCTTCCAGGCGTATACCAAAACCTTCATCCGGAAGATAAATGCCTGGTTCAACGGTAAACACCTGATTAGCCTGAATAGGTTCATGCAATAAACCATAATCATGTGTATCTAAACCAATATGATGAGAAGTGCCGTGCATGAAGTATTTTTTATACGCCGGCCACTCAGGATCTTCGTTTTGTACGTCTGCTTTATCCAACAGTTTTAGATCCAGCAGCTCTGAAGTCATCAGTTTACCAACCTCTACATGGTATTCATCCCACATTACGCCAGGTACGAGCATCTTAGTCGCTTCATTTTTAACCTTGTTCACGGCATTGTAAACTTCTTTCTGTCTTTTTGTGAATTTCCCGGATACAGGAATTGTTCTGGACATATCGCTGGCGTAATTAGCATATTCTGCACCGACGTCAAATAAAATCAGTTCACCGGCTTTACATTGGTCTTTGTTTTCAATGTAATGCAAAACATTGGCGTTGTTTCCGCTGGCTATAATTGGTGTGTATGCAAAACCTTTTGAACGGTTTCTTATGAATTCGTGAAGAATTTCAGCCTCTAACTGATATTCCCAAACATCAGGTTTAGTGAATTTTAAAATTCTTCTGAAGGCTTTTTCGGTGATGTTACAGGCCTTTTGCATAACGTCAAGTTCCAGTTGATGTTTTACAGAACGAAGACGTTGTAAGATAGGATTACTTTTAGCGACCTGATGTGCAGGATAATTTTCCCTGAGCCAGACATTGAAACGGTCTTCCCGTGTTTTGGTGTCATGATTGGCACGGTAGTGTTCGTTGGTGTTGATGTAAACCATGTCAGATTGAGACATGAGCTCATGAAATATTTTATGAAAGTCTTTCAGCCAATAAACCGTCTTGATGCCTGATGTTTCAAAGGCTTTTTCTTTAGTCAGTTTTTCGCCTTCCCAAACCGCAATGTGTTCGTTGGTTTCTTTTAAGAAGAGGATCTCTTTATGTTTGTCTTTTGGTGCGTCCGGGAACAAAACCAAAATACTTTCTTCCTGATCGACACCACTTAAATAATAAATATTTCTGTCTTGTTGAAATGGAATTGTACTGTCTGCACCGATGGGGTAAATGTCGTTTGAATTGAATACAGCCAAAGAATTTGACTTCATTTCAGCTGTAAAATTTTTACGATTATGAATAAAATGTGACTTGTCTATAGGTTGATATCTCATAAAATTTGAATTTTTTCAAAAGTACAAAATTGCTGAGGAAAACACCTGATTATTCAATTTGTTCCTCGTCAAAATAATCTTATAAATATGAGGTAAGTCATGTCTATTTTCATACTTATTCACTTATTTTGAACTTTTAAACAATTAGTCATGAGGAAAATTGAACATTTGGGTATTGCTGTTAAAGACCTTGAAGCAGCTACAAAAACCTACGAGGCCTTGTTTGGTAAACCGGCATATCAGTCTGAAGAGGTAGAAAGTGAAGGGGTAAAGACCGTATTTTTTAAGACTGGCGATAATAAAATTGAATTGCTAGGAGCTACCCGAGAGGATTCGCCAATTGCAAAATACATTGAAAAGCGAGGAGAAGGTATACATCATATTGCTTTCGATGTTGAGGATATTGAAGCTGAAATCGATCGTTTGAAAAATCAGGGATTCCGTCTGATAAACGAAAAGCCTAAAAATGGTGCCGATAATAAAAGAATTGCTTTTCTGCATCCCAAATCCACTCACGGCGTTTTGGTGGAGTTGTGTGAGGAAATAGCCTAGCCTATGGTCTTAAATTGCATAGACTAAAATTATAAAAAAGCTTGCAGATTTAATAAATTACTTTACTTTTGCAATCCGATTTTGATAAAAAATCAGGTTTTTTAATTGTCCCGATAGTTATCGGGGTGGTTAGAGTATCAAAATAAAACGGTCCTATAACTCTCCCGATAGTTATCGGGGTGGTTAGAGTATCAAAATAAAACGGTCCTATAACTCAGTTGGTTAGAGTATCTGACTCATAATCAGAAAGTCCCTGGTTCGAGCCCAGGTGGGACCACTT
>CAJXVZ010000013.1 GCA_913062845.1 uncultured Psychroflexus sp. | reverse complement strand
TTTTTTTGTTTCTTTTGTGATTTTATGCGCCTGGAATGCTTTATTCCACTTCTTACTAACAAAAACACCACAAAACCAACCAATACCACTATCGCATAAATCTCACCATAATAGATTACCAATGCTATGACAGAGGCCACAGAAAAAGCTATGAGAGCCGTTAGAACCCATGAACCAACAACATTAAGCACCCCGGCAACACGGTAAACTGCACTTTCTCTTCCCCAGGCTCTGTCTCCGAAAGATGTACCCATGGCTACCATAAAAGTTATGTAAGTTGTAGATAGCGGTAAGGTAAAATTTGTTGCAATCGAAATTAAAACGCTGGCCAAAACCAGATTTATTGATGCCCTAAGCATATCAAAAGCTGGTTTGGTAATGCCTTGGTTTACTTTATCTTCATTAGCCTTCTCAAATCTCTTTTCAATAAACTTTTTAAAACTTACAGGAAACAGATTATCAAACACATACCTTATATAATAGAAAAGTCTTACAATTTTTCTTGATATAAGATTAGCTTCGAAGCGCTCCTCTCCTTCACCTTGCCGGCTCAAGTTCACACCTGTTTGAACGACATACTGCGCTTTACTCGAAAACCAGAGCGTGAGTACCATGATTAAGCCGGCAATAATCAAAATTATTTCCGGTGTTTCTACTTCTCCCGACAGGGCAACCATACTGTATTCAGAAGGCATTATTCCATTAGCCTGAAAAACCGAAAGCCAAAGTTCAAAAGACTGCCAGGCCGCTATACTCACGCCTATAAAGTTTACAAGATCATTACCTGCAAATGCCAATGCCAGCGCAAAAGTTCCAAAAACAATAACAAACTTGAAAATATTGAACTTTACGAGTTCAACTGAAAGAGAAAGCAGAGACCAAAAAATTAAGCTTACAGTAATGATAAAGAATGCATTATTCTTTGTAAAATCTATGAAATCCTGATTTATGAATTGTAAGGTATTAATACCTTTGATCAATATAAAGTAAGTGATGGCTGTGAGTGAAAAACCCCCAAAAAAAGTTTTGAGCCATATGGGTTTGTTTTTATAATCAAATGTAAAAATCAATCGGCTGATGTACTGAATAGCCGCACCTATAAAAAACGCTATAAAGACAGAGAGTAATATCCCGATACTGATATTTATTGCACTCGTTACGTTAATAAATTCGCTAAGCGCCGTAGGAGTTGAGTTTTCGCTATAAATCTTGAGCAAAGCAATACAAACTGATGCGCCCAAAAGCTCAAATATGATCGATACTGTTGTTGATATCGGAATACCAAATGAATTAAATAAATCGACTAAAAGAATGTCAGTAACAAGAACCGCAACAAATATTATTATAATTTCATCAAAGTAAAAAAGCTCGGGAGAAAAAACACCATTTCTTGCTACTTCCATCAAACCACTGGAAAATACCGAACCAAATAAAACCCCAATACCAGCTACTGCCAATATTGTCCGCATGGGTATGGCTTTTGACCCTATGGCTGAATTAAGAAAATTTACAGCATCATTACTTACGCCGACAATCAAATCTGCAATTGCCAGAAGAAATAATAAAATAATGATGACCAAATAAAATGTTTCCACAGATGCTCCAAAAATAATTTGCAAAAATGGATTTTTCCCTGTTGATAACTTTCAAAACCTTATTATCAAATTGTTAAGCGAAAGTTTACAAATTGTAGTTTTTTTAAGACGAAAAATCTCACAAAAGCCTAAGCAACTTTTTGCAAAAGATCAAAACAAGGACATCTTTTACAGCGCTTCTTTTCTGATTTTTTGTACTTATCACAGCATTTGCTCTTGACTTTTATAGCCTTCTTTTCCTGACCCTCAATTTTTTTGAGCCTTTCCTTCTTAAGCTTTTTATCTTTTTTCTTTCCCATATTTCAAATAGATGAACAAATATACCTATTTGAAATTAATCTAAATAAAATTAATAATTTAGAATATGGCTATTTATGATAAAAATCATATTTGCAAATCCCTTAGAAAACTGCTTTCCTATTGCAGACCTTCAGCTGCAGCAGAATTGATATTTAATTGTTGGATATCTCTGTCAAATAAATACAAACCGCCTTTGTCATCTCCAATCATATTGATTTTGTCAAGAATAGTTCTGGCCGTAGCTTCTTCCTCTATTTGCTCAGCGACATACCATTGCAGAAAATTGTGTGTAGCATAATCCTTTTCCTGAAGAGAAATATGCACCAGTTCATTGATGCTTTGTGATACAAAAATCTCGTGCTCCAGCAGTTTTTTGAACATATCCTGAAAAGAATCGAATTTGACGTTCGGAGCAGCCAGTTCAGAAATATGGGCATGTCCTCCTCTTTCATCTACAAATTTGATAAGTTTAAGCATGTGCTCTCGTTCTTCATCAGAATGTTCGTACATGAAATTGGAAATCCCCTCAAGACCCTTGACCTCAGCCCAGACTGCCATGGCAAGATATACCTGCGAGGATTCAGCTTCAATTCTTATTTGTTTGTTTAATGCGTCTTCAATGGTCTTTGATAACATGATCTGATGTTTTTTTGATTAAAATGTAAAGATAATTCAGTTTTCAAAAATAAACGCCAATCCCGATTATTGATTTTATCAATTATAGAATTATGTTTTTATTATTACTTTTAAAAGTTGAAATATAAAATATGTCTAAAGCGGAAAATTACGCTCGTATTATAAAAGCAGAAGCCAAACGATTAGGCTTTTTGTCCTGCGGAATGAGTAAAGCTGAATTTCTGGAAGAGGAAGCGCCACGATTGGAAAAATGGCTCAATGAAAACATGCACGGCGAGATGCGCTATATGGAAAACCATTTTGATAAGCGCCTGGATCCGACAAAATTAGTTCCTGGTGCAAAATCGGTTATATCTTTACTTTATAATTATTACCCTTCGGAATTTCAAAGGGAAGATTCTTACAAGATCAGTAAATACGCTTACGGTCAGGATTATCATTTTGTCATAAAAAAGAAATTAAAATCGCTTCTTCAGTATATTCAGGAAGAAATTGGAGATGTTCATGGGCGCGTTTTTGTAGATTCTGCACCTGTTTTGGATAAAGTATGGGCACAACGCAGCGGATTAGGTTGGATGGGCAAACACTCCAATGTGCTGACCAAACAAACCGGTTCATTTTACTTTATCGCCGAACTGATTGTGGATTTGGAGTTAGAATACGACACACCGGTAACTGACCATTGCGGCAGCTGTACCGCATGCATTGATGCTTGCCCGACACAGGCCATCGTCGATCCTTACGTCGTGGATGGCAGTAAATGCATTTCCTATTTTACTATAGAATTAAAAGATGAACTGCCTTCAGCTTATGCCGGACAATTTGATGACTGGATGTTTGGCTGTGATGTTTGTCAGGACGTCTGCCCCTGGAACAGGTTCAGCAAATCGCACAACGAACCCCTTTTCAATCCGGATGAACGTCTTTTGAATTACTCCAAAAACGAATGGCAGGAGCTCACTCAGGAGGTTTTTCAGGAAATTTTCAGGAAATCGGCGGTTAAGCGAACTAAATTTGAAGGCTTAAAGCGAAACATTAAGTTTTTGGATGAAAACAAGAATCTATAGGTTTTTTTCAGGCTTAATCGCATAAACACAAATAAAATCCTCCAATTCAAAAAAGTGTAAAATATAATCTCTTTTTACACCTTCGTGGGTGACATAAGCATGCGTGGTCGAGGCATCAAAATCAAAATCGTGCACATAAATATCATGCAGAAACAGCAAGCCCTGTTTACCAAATAATTTATAAATGGCTTCCTTGGCGCCCCAGACTATGGTCAGCTTTTTGATCAAATCATCGCCATTACCAAGAGATTTGTATTCTTCAACAGGCGTAAATTTTGGAGCGATATATTTTATCTTCTCACGTTGCTTTTCAACGTCTACACCCACAGGCTTATCACTGACAATCACCGCCGTGAAATGGTAAGAATGGCTTATTGAAATATGCTTACCATCTTTGAGATGAGGCTTGCCATTTTGGTCATATTCCAGATCAAAATCGGTATAGCCAAACAACTTCAAAAGGTGCCTGATGCTTAAAAAAGCTTTTCTGTGCATTTCAGATTTCATACCATCATACCGCTCCCTGCAATAGGCTGATAATTCGATATCCTTTTCTAAAGTCTCAATAGTTTCTTCAACACGCCAAAGCCTCAACCTGGAAGCTTCGTCGATTGTTATTTCTTTGTAAAGTGGCATATATTTATAGGTATATTGCTTAATTTTGCAAAAAATAAATAAAATAAATCAGATGAGTACACAAACAACACCTTATGTGCCTTATAAAGTTAAAGATATTTCATTAGCAGAATGGGGAAGACGAGAAATAGAGCTTGCTGAAGCAGAAATGCCGGGGCTTATGGCTCTTCGTGAAGAATACGGTGCCAAAAAACCTTTGAAAGGCGCAAGAATAGCAGGCTGTTTACACATGACTATCCAAACCGCTGTACTCATCGAAACGCTTGTAGAACTCGGTGCTGAAGTCACCTGGAGCTCTTGTAATATTTTCTCAACCCAGGATCATGCGGCAGCTGCGATTGCAGAAGCTGGTATTGCCGTCTACGCCTGGAAAGGAATGACTGAAGAAGAGTTTAACTGGTGTATAGAACAAACGCTTTTCTTTGGAGAAGACAGAAAACCCTTGAATTTAATTTTAGATGATGGTGGCGATTTAACCAATATGGTTTTAGACAACTATCCTGAACTAGGAGCAGGCATCAAAGGTTTATCTGAAGAAACCACTACCGGTGTGCACAGGCTTTACGAAAGAATGAAAAAAGGCACACTGCCCATGCCGGCCATTAATGTTAATGACAGTGTGACCAAGTCTAAGTTTGATAACAAATACGGCTGTAGAGAATCTGCCGTAGATGCCATCAGACGGGCAACAGACACCATGCTCGCAGGGAAACAGGTTGTTGTTTGTGGCTATGGTGATGTTGGTAAAGGTACTGCTGCATCGTTCCGTGGCGCGGGTTCAATCGTGACCATCACAGAAATCGATCCGATTTGTGCTTTACAGGCAGCAATGGATGGATTTGAAGTTAAACGCCTGGAAACTGTTTTACACAAAGCTGACATTGTGATCACCACAACCGGGAACAAAGACATTGTTCGTGGTGAACACTTTAAAGCCATGAAAGACAAAACCATTGTTTGTAATATTGGGCACTTTGACAATGAAATAGACGTCGCCTGGTTAAAAGCCAATGCTGATGGACCTAAAGTTGAAATAAAACCACAGGTCGATAAATATACCATTGATGGTAAAGATGTTATCCTATTAGCTGAGGGACGATTAGTAAATTTAGGCTGTGCTACAGGTCATCCAAGTTTTGTGATGAGTAATTCTTTCACGAATCAAACGCTTGCTCAAATGGAGCTTTGGGAAAATGAAGACAAGTATAAGAATGAGGTCTATATGTTACCTAAACATTTAGATGAAAAAGTAGCCGAGCTTCACCTCTCGAGAATTGGTGCTGAACTAACGCAGTTAAAACAAGATCAGGCAGATTATATAGGTGTTGAAGTCAAAGGTCCATTTAAGCCTGAATACTACAGATATTAAGTATAAATAGATTTATCATATTTAGAAGCTGTTTCAAAACCTTAAGTCTAGTCATTCTGAATTCATTTCAGAATCTTAGTCTGTTTTATCCCAATTTGTTTGAGAATCTGAATTTCTCGATGCTTCTGGACAGATGATCAAAATTAAGGTTTTGAGACCGCTTTTTTTTGTTGTAATACAAAATTCAACTCTGCCAGGGTACTAAACCCTTGCAGAGTTTTCTATTGATACTGCTATCAATAGACCCAAAAGTTATTGAAAGTTTTCGGATCAGGGTAGAAGCAAATAACCTCGAACAAAACTTTTTAAAAGACCCAAAATGTCAATGTGGCGCAGTGAAGATAGACCTTTCGGGACAGAGTACAACTCCATAAAGGTTAAGGTTAAATATTTCATTAGCATATTTTCACATATAGGACACTATCACATTGCTTCATTGATACATTACCACATCATCAAATTTTCAAATTTCCAAATCAACTCATTTTCAAATTAAAACATTGACACATTGTTACATTAACCCATTTGCACATTAAAACCCACTTAACCTAAATTTAATCTCTACTATTTTAGTAGGAATTAAATTTTATTGTATGTTTGCACAAATTTTTTAGATAATATTATGAAAAACCATTATCAAAAAGCCATTGAAGCAGCAATCAAAGGCGGTGATAAAATCCTGGAAGTTTACGATACAGACTTCTCAGTAGAATACAAAGGCGATGACTCGCCATTAACACAAGCCGATCAAAAAGCCAATCAGGCTATTGTTGAAATTCTCAAGCCATTAGGCATTCCGATGATCAGCGAAGAGAACAAGAATAAAACCTACGAGGAAAGAAAAAAATGGTCTCAATGCTGGATCATCGATCCCTTAGACGGCACAAAAGAGTTCATAAAAAAAAATGGCGAGTTCACGGTCAATATTGCTTTAATTGAAGATCAAAAACCACTTTTCGGCGTGATATACGTTCCTGTAAGTAAAGAGGTTTTCGTTGGTTTTGTTGATGAAAACATCTCCTATAAAATGATTTACGACCAAAACCTGAGCTTTGAAGATAATTTCAAAAAAGCGGAAAAAATTGGTCCTAAAGATGCGGAAGACATGCGTGTTGTTGGTAGCCGTTCTCATATGAACACCGATACAGAACAATTTATTAAAGATTTAAAGACTAAACAACATAAGCCTGTGGAAATTGTTTCAAAAGGCAGCTCATTAAAGTTTTGTCTGGTTGCCGAAGGTCTTGCAGACGTCTATCCAAGATTTGCTCCAACCATGGAATGGGATACAGCAGCAGGTCAGGCCATTTGCGAAGCCGTTGGTCTAAAGGTCATTGACCAAAAGACACAAGAACCGATGCTATATAACCGTGAAAATTTACTAAACAATTACTTCTTAGTATCCAAATCATAAGTTATGAGCGAGAATACCGTTTTTCATCATTATAATATCACAAGAGCCGACAGAGAAAAGCAGCTCAATCAGCGTAGCTTTGTGTTGTGGTTCACCGGGCTTTCTGGCTCTGGAAAATCAACCATAGCCAATGCCGTTGAGCAAAAACTGTTTGATTCAGGATACAAAACCTATACTTTAGACGGCGATAATATTCGCCAGGGCATCAATAAAGGTTTAACTTTTACGGCCGAAGACCGTGCTGAAAACCTTCGTCGTATTGCAGAAGTCGCTAAATTGTTTGTGGACTCCGGTCAGATTTGCATGGCCGCTTTTGTCTCGCCAACCCTTCAGGACAGAAAGATTGTAAGAGACATCGTAGGCGATAAAGATTTTATTGAGGTGTTTGTAAATACACCTCTTGAAATCTGTGAACAAAGAGATGTGAAAGGGCTTTACGCTAAGGCCAGAAAAGGTGAAATCAAAAACTTTACCGGTATTTCTGCACCATACGAAGCACCGGTAAATCCTGAAATTACAGTAAAAACCGAGAACAAAAGTGTTGAAGAATCAGCACAGGAAGTTTTCAATTATGTTATTAACCATATTAAAAATCAATCATAATGAATAAATACTATCTCAATTATCTCGACGAATTAGAGTCTGAAGCGATATTTATCCTCAGAGAAGTTTGGGCACAATTTCAGAATCCGGTCATCTTGTTTTCAGGTGGAAAGGATTCTATTTTGGTAACACATTTGGCTAAAAAAGCATTTTATCCTGCTAAAATTCCATTTTCACTTTTGCACGTAGATACCGGTCATAACTTTCCGGAAACCATTAAATTTCGTGATGACCTGGTCAAAGAACTTGGCGTAAATCTGCTGGTAGGTTCTGTTCAGGAGTCTATCGACAAAGGCCGCGTAGCCGAAGAAAAAGGTAAAAATGCCACGAGAAATGCACTGCAAATCACTACCCTATTGGACGCTATCGAAGGCAACAAAATAGACTGCGCCATTGGTGGTGGTCGTCGTGATGAAGAAAAAGCGAGAGCCAAAGAGCGTTTCTTTTCCCACAGAGATGATTTCGGGCAATGGGACCCTAAAAACCAACGTCCTGAGTTGTGGAATTTATTGAATGGTAAACATTTTGAAGGCGAACACTTCAGAGCTTTCCCTATCAGTAACTGGACAGAAATGGATGTCTGGAATTACATTCTAAGAGAAAATATTTCTATTCCATCTTTATATATTGCTCATGAACGTGAGGTGGTTTGGAGAAACGATTCATGGATTCCGAATTCTGAATTCCTGAAACTGGAAGATCACGAAGAAATCGTGACCAAGAAAATCCGTTTCAGAACGCTTGGAGATATTACCATTACAGGTGGTATAGAATCAGAAGCAGATACATTGGCTAAAATTGTTGATGAGGTTTCTACCATGAGACAAACTGAACGCGGTAACCGTACAGACGATAAACGTTCTGAAACCGCCATGGAAGATCGTAAAAAAGAAGGTTACTTCTAAACACTAATCAATATTAACTATTACAAAAGACAAGGAAATGAATATAGATAATAATCAACTCTTAAGATTTACGACTGCCGGAAGTGTAGATGATGGAAAAAGTACACTAATTGGTCGTTTACTTTACGATTCAAAGTCAATTTTTGAAGACCAGATCAGTGCTGTAGAAAACACGAGTAAACAAAAAGGTATAGATGGTGTTGACCTTGCACTATTTACTGATGGTCTTAAAGACGAAAGAGAACAAGGTATTACCATAGATGTGGCCTACAGGTATTTTACGACACCAAAACGTAAATTCATCATTGCCGATACGCCTGGACATGTGGAGTATACCCGTAATATGGTAACCGGCGCTTCAACTGCCAATGCGGCTATCATTTTGATTGATGCCAGAAATGGTGTTATTGAACAGACCAAAAGACACGCTTATATTGCTTCACTTCTTCAAATCCCACATATCGTTGTATGTGTCAACAAAATGGATTTGGTGGACCATAGCGAAGAGCGTTTCAATGAGATTGTCAACCAGTTTGAAGAGTTTTCATCAAAATTGTACATCAGAGATGTGCGCTACATTCCTATCAGTGCGCTTAATGGCGATAATGTGGTAAACCGTTCAGAAAATATGGATTGGTACAAGAACTCTCCTTTGTTAAACACCTTAGAAACGCTACACATCAGTAGTGATATCAACAAAATTGACATGCGTTTTGCTGTACAAACTGTCATCCGACCTCAACGAGAGGGTTTTATTGACTACAGAGGTTATGCGGGCAGGTTACAAAGTGGTATTATAAGAGTTGGAGATGAAGTTGCTATTTTACCGTCTGGTTTTACTTCAAAGGTAAAGAGCATAAATGCCGGTGAGGAATTTGTTGAAGAGGCTTTTGCTCCAATGTCAATTTCTGTTTGTCTTGAAGACGATATTGACATCAGCCGGGGCGATATGATCGTAAGAAAAAACAATCAACCTGAAACTTCACAGGAATTTGATGTCATGATGTGTTGGTTGAACAAAGAGCCTTCCAAACCTCGAACAAAATATACGATCATGCACACCAGCAATGAGAAAAAAGCCATGATCAAAGATGTGGTTTACAAAATGGATATCAACAAATTTGAAAAAGATGAAGATGACAAAACCCTCAACATGAACGATATTGCCAGGGTTAAAATCAGAACAACTCATAGACTAATGATAGACGAATACCGTGCGAACCGAAATACAGGTAGCATTATATTAGTTGACGATTCAACAAAAGAAACCATTGCTGCCGGAATGATTGTGTAGTTTTTAATTAAACAACAAATATTATAAAAGCCAAACAAATTTACTTTGTTTGGCTTTTTTGTTTTGTCAGAAAAACGCATAAAAAAAGCCAGATAAAATCTGGCTTAGTCGTTAGTTAATTAGTTTGGTTGCCTTAAATAAGGATAAAGTAAACTTCCAAACTATACTTCGAGGACAGAGTTTTCTGAACCTACATCATTCCATTTGTAGCTGTCAGCTTGCTCTTCGTTCATCCAGTTGCCATCAACAAGATATTTAAACTCATAAGTGTTGTCAGCGTCCAGATCAATAGTGCCTTTAAAGTTACCGTTCTTTAATTTTTTAAGTGGATTCTTTTTTTCACTCCAGTTATTGAAGTCACCACAAACAAATGCTTTTTTTGCATCCGGAGCCTCTACTGTAAAAGTCACTTTACAAACAGGCTTAGTTTTTAAAAATTGCTTCTTGATTGCCATAATTTTTTTATTACAAATTTAAAAACAATGTTTATTTCGTCAATATACTTTACCAAAATAGTCTTTTTTTTACGAATAATCGTGATTTGATAACAAAATAAATGCAATAGTTTACTACGAAAACGATATCAGTTCAAAACTTTCTAAAGGTTTTCTAAAAAAATAAACACAAAAATTCTTAGAAATCTGAAAATTAAGGCTTTAAAAAGTCAATTAAGTGCTCTAAATCGTCAAATGTGTTGAAATAATTAAAGCTTATGCGCAAACCTTGTCCCCTTTTTGATAAAATAATTTTTGCTTTTTGAAAGTCATCGAATTTTTCCTGAGTTATCTTCAACATAAAAATTGTGGAGTGGGTCTTTCTAAGTTTTACATGTTCTTCAACAAGATCAAGAGCATTTAATTCCTGATGTGCTTTTACAGATATGGCTTTAATTTGTTTTTCTATAAAAGCTATGCCGATCTGGTCATAATGGAATTCCAAAGCTTTCTGCAATGCCACAATACTGTTAAGATCATAATGGCCGGGCTCAAAATATCCCATCGGACTTACTTTTAAGTCTGCTTTGTCGTAGTAAGAGTTGGCACCTATTTGTCTTGGAGTTATCATGTCGTATAAATCATCAGACATCAATGTGATAGCATTTCCATAACCTGCATTCAACCACTTATAACAACTTGAAATTAATAAATCTATACCTGAATCTGCAAAGTCGAAAGATTCCGTACCTAAATACTGTGTGGCATCAACCAGTATTTTTAAGTGTGGGAAATCTGTTTTTAGTCGCTTAAAAAATTCAACATCAATCTTAATCCCGCTCAAATACTGGACAATACTCACTGATAAAACATCAATCTCATGTACTGAAATATAATCGTAAATCTTTTCCTCGAAATCATGACCAATTGGTATACTGTGATGATTAATGTTTTTCACTTTCAAAGGCATAACTACCGAAAAATAATCCTCATCCAAACACAAAAAAGTTAAATCCCGAGGTAGCGCATCCAATACAGCATTGTAAGCTAAACTAAAATTTGGCGTAATCGCTATCCTGTTGGGTTTTGCATTATAAATGGCTGCTATTTTTTCCTTGGTTTGGTTAACAAGGGTATTTTCCTTACCCAGATATCCGCTGCCTTTTTCATAGAACTCACTAAGATCTTTTTGCTTTGCTTCTAAAATTGGTTTAGGCAGCAAACCACTTGCAGCAGTATTTAAATATATTTGATGTTCAGTTACAGGAAAGAATGATTTGACATTCATAGGCAATTAGCTTACATTTGAAGGTCTAAAATACACATTATGTCTTCTAATCGCATAGATATAGATCAAAAAGAATTATTTAAAAATGCCAACCGACGTTTACGTCAGAAAAAGCGTTTGGTACATCATCTCGTATTCTTTATAGCTGGTGGAGTTATGTTGATGTTCATCAACCTGGTATTAAGTTATGGAAGTGATTTCAGACCACTTGGTATGCCTTGGTATGTTTCCGTCTTAATCATTTGGTCTGTTTTTTTGATTGCGCATGCCATAAATGTTTTTTTTGTTGAAAAACTTATGGGACGTGCCTGGGAAGAGAGATATATGGCAAAACTTGTAGAGATACAACTTGCCAAACTTAAAAAACTTCAAAAGAAAGTTGATGAGAAATATCCACTAGAAGAGGAATCCTCCGAGAAAAACATCACCGAAGATCATGAAGAACCTAAAAAAGAATAAATATTGAAACTGATATCGATTGCAGCAATTGGCCGAAATAACGAACTCGGTAAAGACAATGATTTGCTTTGGCATTTACCTGACGATTTTAAACGTTTTAAAAAAATGACAACAGGTCATTATATCATTATGGGGCGAAAGACCTTTGAATCCTTTCCTAAACCGCTTCCCAACAGAACGCATGTCGTGATTACAAGGCAAGAAAATTATCCTTCGCAACAATGTATAGTCGTAAAAAATATAGACGAAGCTATGGAAGCGGTCAAAGATCAGGAGCTTGTATTTGTAATTGGTGGTGGAGAAATCTACAGACAATTCATGCCGTTTGCAGACGAATTGGAATTGACAGAAGTTGAAGGTGAGTTTGAAGCCGACACCTACTTCCCTGATGTAAATGACAAAGACTGGGAGTTGGTAAATGAAGAACATCATCCAAAAGATGAAAAGCACAAATATGCATTTACTTTTAAAACCTATCAGAGAAAAGCCCGGTCTTAATGCATCTGATTAAGGATATTTTTAATAAACACAGCCTGGAAGTTCAATCATACCTTCCATTAAGTGGTGGTGATATTAATGATGTCTATCAGGTTAAGACAAAAGATCAGGATTTTGTGATTAAACTCAATTCTGCAAGTCGATATCCGGACATGTTCGAAATAGAGGCAGATTCATTAAAATTACTTTCTGAAACAAATAGTTTTACTATTCCCCAAGTTATAGCTTACGGTCAATCTGAAGACAAGACATATTTGATTATAACTCACATTTCCTCCGGACAAAACAAAAACTTCTCGGAGAAATTTGCCAGTGCCCTTGCCAAACTTCATCGCCGGCAATCTGACTATTACGGACTGGATTTTGACAATTACATTGGCAGACTTCCACAGCCCAATCAACCAAAAACAAAAGATCCTGTTGCGTTTTATGTCAATCTGCGATTAGAACCACAATTTAAACTGGCGCATGAAAAAGGCTTTAAGTTTCAAAACATAGACGCTTTTTATAAAAACCTGGAAAGCATTATTCCCCAAGAAAAAGCTTCACTCATTCATGGTGATCTATGGTCAGGAAATTATTTAGTTACTCACAAAGGCAATGCATGCATATTTGACCCTGCTATAGGTTACGCTTGCAGAGAAATGGACATTGCGATGATGAAATTATTTGGTGGTTACCCTCATTCCATTTTTGAGATTTATAATGAAATTTTCCCTTTAGAGGCAGATTGGAAATTCAGAACAGAGCTATGGCAGCTGTATTATATTCTTGTACATGTTAATCTTTTCGGCTCCTCGTATTATTCCAGAGCCAGAGCTATGCTCGCAAAATACAACGCATAAAAAAACCTGTTGACAAACAACAGGTTTTAAAATATTGTGAACAGATATTTATTCTTTATCCATCATTTGTTTGATACTTGCTATTTCAGAGGCATCAAATTTTGCGGTTAACATTTTAATGAACTGGTCATTAATTTTTTGATTCATTTCCTGAAGTTGTTCAGTATTGTCACCAAATTGCTGTTTTGCTTTTAATTTGGTTTGTTCGGTTGAATATATGGCTCTGTATAAATATAAAGATTCGTTATCATCAAAATTTAACTCCTGGCTTATTTTAGTTGCGGTTTCTTTTGTGCTTTCAGCAAGATTTTGCTGGTTAATTTCCTGTCCGTAAACACCTACTGAAGTTAAAACGATAAAGGCTATGTAGATAATTGCTTTCATAATATATATTTTGTTATAAATTTATAGTTTTTTATTAAGTATGCCAAATATAATTTAAAAAAGCATTAAATCTAAAGACTCGGGAATAATTTTACTAAGGTTTGGTTAAGTGTTACATTCAAAAAAGCTTTGAACCTTAGATTTGGCAGCAAACAAAAGCACTATGAGTATCAAAAATCCACTTTTATCAAACTTTGAAATACCTCCGTTTTCAAAAATAAAAGTTGAACATTTTAAGCCTGCTATACTTCAGGCTATAGAAAGCACCAAAAAAGAGATTGATAAAATAGCTGGCATCCGGAATCCCGATTTTGAAAATACAATTGCAGCTTTGGATGGATCAGGTTACCAGTTGGAAAGAATTACCCAGATCCTGTTTAATCTGAACTCTGCTGAAACCAACGATGACATACAAAAACTGGCTCAGGAAATTTCACCTTTACTGAGTGATTTCAACAATGATATCATGACGAATGAAACACTTTTTAAGAATGTAAAAAAAGTGTATGATGATAAGGAAAACTTAATGGATGCCTCAAAAAGGGGCTACAATACTGAGCAAATTACGCTTATTGACAAGCATTATAAAAGCTTTGTGAGAAATGGTGCCTTACTAAACAAAGAAGACCAGAAGCAGCTGCGAAAAATTGACAGCGAACTTTCAACTTTATCGCTTAAATTTGGGCAACATGTTCTTGCAGAGACGAATGCGTTTGAACTCCATGTCAAAGACAAATCTGAATTGCAAGGGCTGCCTGAGCAGCAATTAGAAGAAGCTGAAGAACTCGCCAAAGAAAAATCTAAAGAAGGATATATTTTTACGCTTCATTATCCAAGCTACATCCCTTTTATGAAGTTCTGTGAAAACAGAGACTTAAGAAAAGAGCTCTCTATAGCATTCGGAAAAAGGGGTTTTCAGGATAATGAAAACAATAATGAAGAAGTCATAAAGTCCATTGTCAACTTAAGGCATCAAAGGGCAAAGCTGCTTGGTTACAAATCCCATGCAGATTATGTACTTGAAGAAAGAATGGCCAAAACACCTGAAAATGTAGAGGATTTTCTTAATGAATTACTGGAAAAAGCCAGGCCATTTGCCATCACAGAGCTTGATGAACTAAAGGCTTTTGCCAAAGAAACAGATCATCTCGAAAAATTAGAAAAATGGGATCTGGCATTCTATACAGAAAAGTTAAAACAGAAAAAATTCAAACTTGACGATAACATTTTGAAACCATATTTCCCGCTAAATCAGGTTATCGATGGTGTGTTTGAAGTAGCAGGCAGGCTTTATGGTTTACACTTTAAACCAAATGAAACCATTGACGTTTACCACAAAGATGTAAAAGCCTATGACATTTATGACGAAAATGATGACTTAAAAGCGGTTTTCTATGCGGATTTTCACCCGAGAGAAGGCAAAAGAGGTGGTGCGTGGATGACGATTTATAAAAATCAGTTTAAAACTGAATATTCAAATGAAAGGCCCATAATTTCAATAGTTTGTAATTTTTCAAAACCGGGAAAAAACAGCCCATCGCTATTAACTTTTAATGAGGTAACGACTTTGTTTCATGAATTTGGTCATGCCTTGCATGGCATTCTTGCAAACACCACATTCAGATCTCTCTCCGGGACGTCTGTCCACTGGGACTTTGTAGAGCTGCCCAGTCAGATTTTGGAAAACTGGTGTTATGAAAAAGAAGCATTGGACATTTTCGCAAAACATTATAAAACAGGAGAAGCCATCCCCGAAAAGTACATAGAACAAATTAAAGCCGCTGCAAACTTTAATGAAGGCATGCAGACTCTGAGACAACTCAGTTTTGGACTTTTAGATATGGCCTGGCATAATACAGATCCGGATAAAATACATGATGTCAAAACTTTCGAGGTCAAAGCATTTGAAAGCACTAAACTCCTTGATGATATTGAAGAAAACTGTATGAGTACAGCATTTTCTCACATATTTCAGGGTGGTTATTCAGCAGGTTACTATTCATACAAATGGGCTGAAGTCCTGGATGCTGACGCGTTTGAAGCTTTTAAAGAAAATGGCATATTTGATAAAAATGTCGCGAATGCATTTAAAACTAATATTTTAGAAAAGGGAGGTACAGAAGATCCTATGGAATTGTATGTAAAATTCAGAGGTCATGAGCCAAATCCGGAGGCATTACTCAAAAGGGCTGGATTGAGCAGCTAAAATTTATTTTAATTTTTCTAATCTGGCAAACTGATATGTAGCAATGGGGTAAGCAAAAACCTCAAAGCTTTTGTCTGCAGTTGCCGTAGTATCAACTTGTGAAGTGTTTGCCATTACAATTTCAAATTCAGCATAATTTTTACCAAATCTGATGCTACTTTTCAATAGACTGTTTTGCACCTTAAAAAAAGAATGCAGACTATTATTAATGTATTTTGTTGATAAAACTATACCGTTATTTTCATCCAGAAGGTAATTCCCTGTAGAATCTTTTTGCTTCAAAACATACTCACGAATATCTGTTCCGTTTTGGGAATGATAGATTAAAATATAATCATATACCGATGGTGTATCGGTAGGTTTCAATTTAAATTCCATCTCAACAGTGTTGGTGTTTCCCTTCGAAAATATTTGTAATTCCCCTTTGTATTCTCCCAGATAATCATCTGAAATTTCCTGAGAAAACCCCAATATGCTCATAAAGCAAAACGTGATAAGACTAAGGATCGATTTCATCCTGTATAATTTTAAAACTCAAATTTAGCAATAAAATTATTGAATTAAAGACAGTAAAAATCTTTTATGTCATATTAAGATTTGAAAATCATATATTTGAAAATCACTTTAGACTAAAGAAAAAGTAACAAAAAACCTGTTTCTTCAATTCAATTATCCGGTTATGAGATCATTATTTTTATTTATTTCTATTGTTTTCACATTAATTGTTTTAACAAATCATGATTTGCATGCGCAGCAATCTTCAAATGATTCCAAAAAACCTTTCCAGGTATTGCAGCCTGATGCTGTAGACCATGTTCCTTCTATTTCATCACGGCTGGATAATTTGACTGTAGTTGATCTATTGGAAATAAAAGAAATGCAGGACGGAAGGGGGAAGTTAAAAAAGAGGCATAATACCATTGTTCCGGGAAAGGGATCAGATGGTGACGATCAACTAGCGCTTCTACAAAAGAACGCACAACAAAATCCAAACAATTCTGCTGAATTAGTTTTTGAAACCGCAGCATCAAATTCTCAGCCAACAGATCCGGCCGGAGCTGTTGGGCCAAATCATTACATAGCTGTTACAAACACTGCTTTCAGGATCTTTGATAAAAGTGGTAACCCCTTAACTGCTCAGTTGTCACCAAATCCAAGTATTTTCCCGAATGGCGGTTGTTGTGACCTGACAGCCTCTTATGATAACACAGCAGACCGCTGGGTGTTATCATTTTTAGGAAATGGCGCTCAGATTGCGGTATCTAACGGCCCGGATCCTCTTAATGACACCTGGACAGTTTATACTTATACGCCTGTTGTAGATTATCAGAAATTATCGGTATGGCATGACGGCTATTACATGACCGATAATGCTAATGGTACTTTTCACGTATTTGAAAGAAGTGAAATGCTTCTCGGAAACCCAAACGCTCAGTTGGTTTCGTTCAATTTACCAGGCTGGCAAAGTGATGGATTTGATGCACCCCAGTTTTTAAATTTGAGCCACAATGCACAAATTTCCGGACCTGCTACTATTGTACATATGGCAGATGACAGTTGGGCAAGCGTATCAGAAGATGATCATTTAAAATTATGGAGTGTTACCATGGATTGGAACAACCCAAACAATTCAACGGTGAGTAATCCGGAAAGGCTTGGTATCGACATCAATGGTACTGCCGATGGTTCTGTTACACCTTTTATTTCAACCTTTGATGGCGGTGCATTTAACAACCTAACGCAGCCCGGTGGTCAGGACATCGATGCATTACAATGGATTATTATGAATCAGGCTCAGTTCAGAAAGTTTCCTACTCATAATTCGGCCTTATTTAATTTTGTTGTAGATACTGATGGTAGTCAGGGTGAACTTGCCGGTGTACGCTGGTATGAATTGAGACAAACTGCAGAAGGCCAACCCTGGACAATTTATCAGGAAGGGACCTACGTAGCACCAAATGGCAGACACGCCTGGAATGCCAGTATGATTATGGATGGCCAAGGCAATATTGGTATGGGCTATACATCAATGTCCGGACCTAACACCCCGAACACTGTAAGAGTCGGATCTTATTTTACAGGTCAGCTTGCCGCCTCTTCAGGAACAGGTATTATGGATGTTGCAGAAGGTGTAATTATGGCTGGTGATGCAAATATACCTGGATTTGACCGTTATGGCGATTACAGTAAAATTGATATAGATCCAGCGAACGACAAAAAATTCTGGTTTGTCAACGAACTCATGCAAAACGGCAGGAAAAACATTTGTGGAGTCTTTCAACTTGCACCAAATACCAACAACGATGTTGGTGTGGTAAGCATCGATGCGCCAGTTGATGGGGATTTGTCTTCTGCTGAAAATGTTACCGTGACAGTTTTCAACTACGGGCAAAATGATGCATCTGGATTTAATGTAACTTATCAGGTTGATGGTGGCACTTTAATCACAGAACCTTTTGCCGGTGTTTTACCAAGTGGCACATCAACAACATTTACTTTTAATACAGCAGCAGATTTTTCAACCGAAGGACAAACATATGAAGTAACGGCATGCACAGTTTATAATATAGATGAAGATAATATCAATGATTGCTCTTCAGCAAATATTTCGCACCTGCTTTCCAATGATCTAAGTATTACCCAAATAAGTTCTCCGGTTACAGGTACATCTCTGGGTAATGAAACCGTTACAGTCACCATAGAAAATTTTGGCTCATCAGACCAGTCAGGTTTTGATGTGTTTTATACCGTAGATGGCTCTGCATTAACCACAGAAACAGTCAATGATGTTGTTCCTGCAGGAAGTAGTTTGGTATACTCATTTATTCAACCGGTAGATGTCTCTGTTATTGGACAAACATATGTCATTGAAGCATGTACTGCTCTAATTAATGATCAGGATCCAAATAACGACTGCCTGTCTATTGATGTGAGTAATGAACTATGCCAGCCCTCGGGAGATTGTACTTTTGGTGATGGCATTACCATGATAGAAATAGGCAGCATTGATATTGATTCTGTGCCCTGTTCAGATGGGTTTGAAGATCTGACCAACCAAATCACAGATTTGGACAGAGCTGTTGGAAGCAATATTCATCCGGTAGTATTTCAAACCGGGTATACACCGCAGTCCATATCCGTATGGATCGATTTTAACGACAACGGAAATTTTACAGATTCCGGTGAGTTGGTGCAGGATTCATTTTTTGTCCCTTTCGGATCTACAGATACAGATCAGTTTTTCAATATTACCATTCCTACAGATGCAAATTTGGGCACTCATGATATGCGCATTCGGGGCTATGATCCTAATGCTTCCGGAGACTTGAATGATCCCTGCGGAGATCTGGAATTTGGCAATACAGTTGATATCAGTGTAAATATTATCGATACCTCTTTAAATACTGATAATTTTGAACAAAATGACGCTGCTTTTAGCGTAGTAAGTAAATCAAACAACCAATTTGAAATTTTGCTCATTTCATCAGATAGAGCCGAGGATCTTAAATTTGGTCTGTTCAATATGTTAGGACAGCAATTGGTTTATGACGTCGTTTCTAAAAATAATGATGGCCACTATATTTACCATTTAGATATGTCATATGCTTCATCAGGAACATATATTGTAAGAATGGGATATGGTAATAACTTTAAAACGGGTAAAATTATAGTGAAGTAATCATAGAACTAATTATTAAAAGGTAAAAAACAGACTTTATTATTTCCTCTCCCTTACGGATAACAACGCTATAGGTGATGCTTCAGCGCACCTGTTCATCATTCTTAATGGCCTGTATTTGTAATATACCTTTTGATCATCTTTTTTGAATTCTGAAAACTCTGAAGAATCAAAATTGACAGGGTCAAAGTTCACTTCAGAGATTTCATCCAGAATTACATAAGAACAATCCGAATTTTCCAAAAAGATCACAGTGCCAAAGCTATAGCCTTCTTTTTTCATTCGTTCGTCCAAAATCTTATCGATTGCATTTTTAAGTATTGTCGTTGTTGTAGGTGTTGTATCATCGGCTTCTATTTCCTTTTTTGTGGAATTACAGGATTGGAAAATAAAAACCAGTATCAATGCTATGCTTGCGGAAAATCTCAACCTACGATATTCACGATCTTACCTGGAACAACAATGACCTTTTTGGGAGTCCTGCCATCCAATTGCTTTTGCGTGCGCTCGTCTTCCATTACGGCCTTTTCTATTTCATCCTTTGACAGATCTAATGAGAGATCTAAAGTAAATCGTGTTTTACCGTTAAATGAAATGGGATAGGTCTTTGTGTCTTCCACAAGATATTTCTCTTCAAACACTGGATAAGGTGCATATTCCACACTCTCTGAGTGACCTAATTTTTCCCAAATCTCTTCACAAATATGAGGAGCAAAAGGAGAAAGTAAAATACAAAGAGGTTCTAAAACAGCCCTGTCATTACATTTGAGCTGCTGAAGCTCATTCACACAAATCATAAAGGCTGATACAGAGGTATTAAAGCTAAAAGCTTCAATGTCTTCGTTCACTTTTTTGATGGTTTGGTGAAGTACTTTAAAGGCCTCTTTCGAGGGTTCGTTTTCGGATACGAAGAAATCAGCTCCTTGATGGTAAAGCTTCCAGAATTTCTTTAAAAAACCATACACACCCGAAAGCCCAGCTGTATTCCAGGGTTTGGCCTGATCTATTGGTCCAAGGAACATTTCAAACAAACGCAAGGCATCAGCGCCATATTCATCACAAACATCATCGGGGTTAACGACGTTGTATTTGGATTTGGACATTTTTTCGACTTCACGGCTAACTAGAAACTTACCATCAGACTGCTCTTTAGAAGAATAAACTTTTCCATTATCTAGAATAAATTCAGCATTTTTAAATTCCGGACGGAATTTCTTAAAGCCTTCGATATCCATTTCATTGGAGGTATTGACGAGATTGACATCAGCATAGGTTTTATACTTTGGCAAAGATGCATACTTCAATTTTCCTCTCTTATTTATGTGGGTAGAATTTTGTTTATCACAAATTTGCTGTGCTTTAAGTCTAATTTCTTGAATTGTATTTTCTAATGATTCATTATTGATAGAAAAATCTTCAAATTTGTCAATATTAAAGTTTTCTGCTAAATTATTGCTAATAACAAAAGTGATAGGCTCTGGAATATCTTTAATCTCAGTTTTATCTTTGTTTTCATTTAAATCAACACTAAATACTATTTTTTGCACAGAGACAAAAGCACTTTCCCCCAAAATCATCCCCTGATTGATCATCTTTTGGAAAGGCTCATCGACATTTATAAATCCGCGGTCTTTCAAAAACTTTGTCCAAAAACGCGAATACAGCAAGTGCCCTGTGGCGTGCTCGCTGCCACCCACATACAAATTGACATTTTGCCAATAGTCCAAAGCATTCTTTGAAGCAAATACCTCATCTCGTTTTTCAGTTTCCATATAGCGGAACATGTACCACGAGCTGCCTGCCCAACCTGGCATGGTATTTAACTCCAAAGGAAAAATAGTTTTATGATCAATTTTTTCGTTATCTACAACAGTATTTGAATTGGTGTCCCATGCCCAAACCTCTGCTCTACCTAAAGGTGGTTCACCAGATTCTGTTGGTAAATACTTTTCAACCTCCGGTAAATTTAAAGGCAAATGTTTCTCTTCAATCATTTTTGGTAATCCGTTCACGTAGTAGACCGGGAAAGGTTCACCCCAGTAGCGCTGTCTGGAAAAAACGGCATCTCTTAGTCTATAGTTGGTTTTGGATGCTCCAAAGCCTTGTCCTTCTATTTCATGAATAGCGCGTTTAATGGCCTTTTTGATGGGTAGATCGTTCAGAAAGTCAGAATTAGCGATGACTGCCCCTTCTTTTTCAGAAAAGGCCTGTTCTGAAATATCAATATCTTTAAAGATATTAGGAATAGGAATATTGAAGTGCTTAGCGAAATCATAGTCTCTCTGGTCGCCGCAAGGCACAGCCATGACAGCGCCCGTACCATAACTGGCTAACACATAATCTCCGATCCAAATGGGCACAGGCGCTTTTGTAAACGGATGTTCAGCATAAGCACCTGTAAATACACCACTGATGGTTTTTACATCTGCAAGACGGTCTCTTTCGCTACGTTTTGCGGTTTCTGCGATATATGCCTCAACAGCTTCTTTTTGCTCTTCTGTCGTGATCTTTTTGACCAGTTCATGCTCAGGAGCGAGTGTCATAAATGACACACCGAAAATAGTATCTGGTCTTGTCGTAAAGACCTCAATCACTTCTTCGTAGTTTTGAACTTTGAATTTTACAGAAGCACCTACCGATTTTCCAATCCAGTTACGCTGTGCCTCTTTGATGCTCTCTGTCCATTCAAGATCCTCTAAACCGGAAAGCAGACGTTCTGCATAGGCAGAAATGCGCATGCTCCATTGCTTCATTTTCTTTCTGACCACAGGATGACCGCCTCTTTCTGACACACCATTTACAATCTCATCATTCGCCAAAACAGTTCCAAGAGCCGGACACCAGTTCACTTCGGTTTCCGCAAGATAGGTCAAACGGTATTTTAACAGAATTTGTTCTTTTTGATCATCAGAAAAGGCTTTCCAATCTTCTGCGCTGAATGTTTCTGTATCCTCATCACAGGCGACAATGACATTGATATTTCCTTCTTTTTCAAATATGGCCGACAATTCAGAAACAGGTTTGGCCTGCTGCTCGTCTAAGTCATAATAACATTCAAAAAGCTGAATAAAGATCCATTGCGTCCATTTGTAATATTCAGGATTACTGGTGCGGACTTCCCTGTCCCAGTCAAAAGAAAAGCCGATGCGATCCAATTGCTCACGATATCGCTTAATATTATCCCGAGTTGTTTTAGCCGGATGTTGACCCGTCTGAATAGCATACTGTTCTGCCGGCAATCCAAAAGAGTCATAGCCTTGCGGATGCAGCACGTTAAATCCTTTATGACGTTTGTATCGGGCATAGATATCACTGGCAATATAACCTAACGGATGGCCAACGTGAAGACCTGCTCCTGAAGGATAAGGGAACATATCTAAAACGTAGAAAGGTGGATTATTTTCTTCACCTGACTCCTCGGGTTGTTTAGCCTTGAATGTTTTTTGTTCTGCCCAGTATTTTTGCCATTTGGCTTCAATTTCTCTAAAGTGATACCCGCTCATAACTGCTTAAAATTTGCTGCAAAAGTAAGATTTTTAAGGCTAAAAGGAAGTTTTGCATACAATTGTTTATTTTGAAAAGAGATAAAGGGGATTTGTTGTAGCAAGGTCATTGAATTATACAATTCAAGCCTGGGTTTAGGTTGAATAAGCTTTTTGTTACCTTTTGAGTATTTAGATTTAGTTGATTTCTTATCTTTACATAGTATATTAATAGAATTTCAGCTATGACTTTTTTAAATAAATTAAAATGGGTTTTGGGAATACTTGTTGTTTTTATTTTGATAGTAACAACCAACCTAATTGACAAAAATAATTTTGTTAGGGTTAAAGAATCGGTAGAAACCATCTATGAAGACAGATTGATAGCAAAAAAATTGATCTTTGATATGCTGAAATCTGTACACCAGAAAGAATTGGCTCTGGCGAAGAATGACACCGTATTTTTTAACACAAGCAATTCCAAAGTTAATGATAACATAGATAATTCCATTTTAAAATTTGAGGACACTAAACTAACTATAGCTGAAAGTAAATTATTCAGTAGTCTTAAAGATAATTTGGATGTGCTTAAAGCCGCTGAAAAAAGATACAGAGATTCTAGATTTGAAAACTCAGAAAAGATACTACATCAAATCGACAATGTTAAACAGGATTTATACGATCTGTCAAATATTCAGATAGACGAGGGAAGCAGACAATTGTCTATCAGCAAAAAGGCCATTGATGATGTTGAACTATTCACACAATTGGAAATTATTGTGCTGGTTATACTTGCCATAATTATCCAGATTATAGTGATCTACAAGCCTAAACAAAAAGATTAGATTACAGGCTTTGCTGATTCAAAACCAATTTTGCCATGGAATTCTGGACAAAAGTAGAATAAGTGCTATACTGTAAAAAATGGACAGCTTTCTGAACTTTTTACTTGATGAAAGTACTTTTTTGTGTTTTGAATAACCTATAGTAATAAAAACAATAGCCAGAATCATAGTCAAAGGATGTTCGATCAGATACAACCTCAACGTACTATCCTTCATTATTTCTCCCATTCCTTCATTCGAAAAAGCAGAAAAATAAGGTGATACAAAATAAAGCACCAAACCAATAACCAACTGTAAGTGCATAGTTATAAGTGCAAATAAAGAAATCCTGAAGTCCTGAGGACCAAAAGGCTTTTTACCAATCAATTTGATAAGTGTATTAAATGTAGCCAAAACGACTACAAGAAGGACAAGGTAAGCCCAGTAAGAATGTAAATGTTGAACAGCGGTGTACATATTTATGGTATTAGATCAAAATTATTCAAATAAAGCTTTAAGTTCTGTGGCATCATGAGGTTTCATCTTTCCTGCCAAAACCAGACTGAGTTGTTTACGTCTTAACGCACCTTCAAATCGTTCGATCTCCAGTTCAGTTTCCGGTTTAATCTTTGGCACAGGCACAGGATGACCCATGTCATCTACCGCTACAAATGTATAAATAGCTTCATTAGCTTTTAGCCTTCTGCCGCTTTCTCTGTCCTCTGTCCAGACGTCAAGATAGACTTCCATAGAGGTTTTAAATGTTCTGGAAACCTTAGCCTGAACAGTGACTACGCTTCCAAGAGGAATGGCTTTATTAAAAGCTACATGGTTTACAGAAGCTGTAACGACTATTCTTCGCGAGTGCCTTCTGGCTGCAATACTTGCAGCCCTGTCCATCCTGGCGAGCAATTCTCCTCCAAATAAATTATTAATAGGATTGGTTTCACTTGGCAACACCAAATCCGTCATTTCTGTTTTAGAATCTTTGGGATGTTTAATTTCCATCAAAAAATTTTTGCAAAGATAAGGGATTGTCCGGGAAACCTTTCTTAAAGTTCCTTAACGAAAAGCCAGGCACCGCTATTTTCGTTTGCTTTTATCTGTTTAAGGTTTTTTAAGGCTTCTGTTTTATCTTTATAACTGCCGTAGACGACCTGATGCAAACCATAAGAATTAGTACCAATATACCTGGCATCAAAACCTTTCTCCTGGAGCTGCTTTATTTTTTTATCAACATTGGATTTGATCCGAAAAGCACCTCCAACAATATGATATTTTCCGTAATTTTTTTCCTCAACTTCAACTTCCACAGAAAGAGGGTTTAAAGGCTGAGAAAAAACAAAACTGCTTTTTTGAATTTTCTGTTCTATCAGATCATTTGCCTTTTGTTGCTCTGCAAGATTGTAAGCTTCAACCTTAGTTTTGTAGATTTCAGTTCCAAAAACACCTGCTATTCCAATAATCACTGCTCCTACAGCCGCATATTTCAAAAATGCCGACAGCGGTCTGGATGATTTCTTTTCAGTTTGCTTGAGGTCTACAATTTTTTCTGAAGGAACAGATACCGGCTCAGTTTTTTCTTGGTTGTTCTTTTGGACAGCAATTGGCGACAACTTAAACTTAGGAAGACCGTAAGCTTCTAAATACCATTCCTGATTTTCTTCAGGTTCGAAAACCAAATTATTGTTGTCATTATATTTAAATGTGCCTAAGCCATTCAATAAAACTTCATGTTCACTGACCAAAGTATTTTTTACTTTTTGGCTAAATTCCATGATATTGTATTCAGCAATTTGGTATGACACCTTTTCATATTTCGCTACATGATTTTCAAGTAGCCCGTCACCAGTGTTTAAGTTTTGATTAAAACTTACCTTTTTGGATGGTGGTATGACGTAATCATCTTCAATTCTCGCTGATTGCAGTTTGCAAATAAAGCCACCAAGACCGGATACAATCACGCAGTCATGTCTGTACAAAAGGGTCTTTATGTGATGCTGAATATTCATTTGAAAACAAATCTAAAAGATTTCCTGACCTAAAAAAAATTTATCCCAAAAATCTTATTAACAAAAAATTTCCAAATATATTATTTCTAGTTTATTCTTTTGTAAATCAAAACTTTAGATAGGCTTAGAATTTAAATACTAGACCCGAATAAATGCCAAAAAAATAGGGCTGAAAATCTGTTGTGCCACTTTGAAAAGTATTGATTTGGTACTTAAAAGTCGGCTCCAGATTAAGCATGAGGCGTTCAGAAATATCATAATCAAAGCCGAGAGCAAAATTAGTTGAAAAGCTTATGTCATTTAAATTATTAGCTTCTCCGACTGAAGTGGTTGAATTTCCCGTCTTAATATCCAGACTGTTTTGATTAAGTAATAATGTACTTGCTCCTCCTATGATATTGATATTGATATCTTTGTCCAAAAGTTTGTATTCCAATTCCATGGGTATTTCTATAAAACCGAGTTGCTGTTGCAGCTGAGAAGTCTCCGTCGGAATTCTTCCGAGAACACCATCATTATTTAAATCTATTATTTGCTGTTGTGTAAGAATTGAAGCCTGATAACTGCTGCTTATGTCAACATTATTGAAACTGGAATAGGTCGTACCAGGAACTACAAAAACATCATTTGTTGAATAATTAAGATTAACCCGATTAATACCTGAACGTATTTTTACTTTGTCATTGAGTTGATAAGCGATATTGACACCAAAAGAAACATTCACATCGCCTGAACCTGAGTTTTGTGCCAAATTTTCATCTATAGCGCTTCCACTTCCCATATTACCATAAAAAGTTGGTGAAATCTGTGGTTTTACGAACCAGGATTTTTGCTCTGTAGGTGATGATGAATTCTGATTCTCCTGGTAAATTTTTTGGGCGACTTCCACTAAAGACTGTAGCTTAGCATTAGATCCGTCATTCTTATTAGACAATTCTATTTCAGAATCTTTTAAAAAATTATTCCCATTGAACACTGGCTTTGAAAGCAAAGCGATTACTTCCGAATCCTCTGAAATATCCTTTTGAGTTTGAGCAAAAGCTGATTGTGTTTCTCCACGCAGTATTTTCTTTGTCTTTTTTGAATATTTGGCATTGGCAACTGAACCCGAAATTGATAAGTAGTTTGCTTGCGTATTAACTGAGTTTACATTTGTTCCGGTATTTTTTTCATCGGTCAAATTATTTTTGCTTTCATTGCCTTCATCATCACCCTCTATAGCAGTAATCAAAGTATTTTCATTCTCATCTGATGGTTCCCGAGGTTGTGATAAGATCTCATTTGTTGAATTTACAACCGGTGTGAATTTATTATCCGTATTTACACCTATCAGCCATTGAGAGCCTGCAAGAATAAGGACTGCAATCACCGCTGCTGCGGCTGAGATCTTTTGCCATAAAGGTAAGACCTTCTTTCTGGAAGACTTGAGTTCTTTTTCAATATTAGCCCATGCATTTTTGGGCGCTTCAACCTCAAAATCTTTAAAAGATTCCTGAAACAATCTATCTATGTCGTGATTCTCTTTCATAAAGACTGAGCAGATGAATTATTGGATTGAGCGTGTAAAAGCGTATTGACCTTATCTTTTAGTATTTGTCGACCTCTGGCCAGATTAGACTTGGATGTCCCTTCTGAAATATCCATCATTTTAGCAATTTCCTTATGAGAATATCCATCTAATACGTATAAGTTAAAAACCATTCTGTAGCGGTTTGGCAATTCCTGAATAAATTTCAAAAGTGTTTGCAAACCAATACCATGGTCAGTGTAATCATTTTCCGGTTGGACAATGAGCTCTTCATAGTTCAGTGAAAACACCTTTTGATTTCTGTATCTTGCAAGAGCTGTATTTATGGTTATACGTTTCATCCAGCCTTCAAAAGATCCTTTATGTTTGAATTGGTTAATATTTTCAAAAATGGCAATAAAGGCATCCTGAAGATTATCCTGGGCTTCAGCGTAATTTTTTGAGTATTTTAAGCTGAGACTAAATAATTTTGCACTATACAACTCATAAAGCATCTTCTGAGCTTTAAGCTCTTTGTTTTGACATTTTAATATGAGTTTCTTTAATTTCAAATTATTCTACTACTACGGGTAAATTAAATGTAAAATACAATAACTGGCCAGTGTCTGATGCACCTCTAAGAAACCTGATACTGTGATCTTGTTGACTTTCTACCTGAAACTCGAACTCAACAACCTGAAAGTCGTTTGGCGTATCATCGCAATCAAAGGATTCTTCAAACCTCGTCTCTGTTCTTATAGTTTTGGTTTCAGGCTCAGAACCAATGACATCAAAACCTTCAAAAGTGTGACAATCGGTTGGATTAAGATATTCAACTAAAAATACTTCAGTTTCTCCAAAACGCAAGACATCAGGCGATACAACGTTTACAACATTTGCGTTTTGGATAGTAACAATCTTAGGGTCATCCACAGAGCATGACATCAATCCTAAAATTAAAATTACTGCAATTATCTTTATTCTCATATTATTCAGATACATAAAAGTGAATATGGTTGCGTTAAGCTTCTTTAGCAATTTTTATCGCTTCCTTTATTTTTTCTTCCAGTTCATCCATCAAATCAGGATTTTCCATCAGTAACGTTTTTACGGCATCTCTTCCCTGACCAAGTTTTGTATCTTCATAACTGTACCAGGAGCCTGCCTTTTTGATGATTTCATAATCTACACCAATATCAATAACCTCACCAACTTTAGAAATTCCTTCGCCGTACATGATATCAAATTCTGCAGTTTTGAACGGTGGCGCTACTTTGTTCTTCACAACCTTTACCCTGGTTTTATTACCTCGCACATCGCTATTACTGTCTTTTATTTGAGTAGAGCGACGAATATCCAACCTTACCGATGCATAAAATTTCAACGCGTTACCTCCGGTTGTTGTTTCAGGGTTACCAAACATTACGCCAATCTTCTCTCTCAACTGGTTGATAAAAATCACTGTACAATTGGTTTTGCTGATGCTGGAGGTAAGTTTTCTTAATGCCTGAGACATCAATCTGGCGTGAAGACCCATTTTAGAATCTCCCATTTCACCTTCAATTTCGCTTTTTGGTGTAAGCGCAGCCACAGAGTCTATAACTATAATATCTATAGCACCGGAACGAATCAAATTATCTGCAATTTCCAGCGCTTGCTCACCATGATCAGGCTGAGAAATAATCAAATTATCAATATCTATACCCAGGTCTGCTGCGTAACCTCTGTCGAATGCGTGTTCTGCATCAATAAATGCAGCTATACCACCTTTTTTTTGGGCTTCAGCAATGGCATGCAGGGTTAAGGTCGTTTTACCGGAAGATTCAGGGCCATAAATTTCAATCACCCTGCCTCTTGGATAACCTCCAACGCCTAATGCCAGATCCAACCCCAGAGAACCTGAGGATATAGCATCGACATTGACAACCGACTGGTCGCTCATCTTCATCACGGTTCCTTTTCCGTAGGTTTTATCCAGTTTATCTAAAGTTAGCTTTAGAGCTTTCAGCTTCGCTTGTTTATCTTTATCTTCACTCATTTTTCTTCAATTTTTTACGAAAGGTAAATGTACAATTTTTTTTAGTTTTTCAATTACAGGTCAAAACCTATGTCCTTTCTAAAATTAATGTTTTCAAAACAGACCTTTTTTATTTGACTGTATGATTTTTGCAAGGCCTCTTTATGATCATTACCCATGGCCGTAACTGCAATAACACGACCGCCATTGCTAAGAATTTCATTACCGGAAACTTTGGTGCCGGCATGGAAAACTATGGCTTCATTTTCAGAAATATTTTCTAAGCCAGTGATTGGCTTACCCTTTTCATAAGCTTCAGGATAGCCGTTGGACACGAGCATAACTGTAGTTGCTGCCTTTGGGCTGACATCAAGTCTGGCGCTGTCTAATTCTCCGGCAGCGGTCTTTTCCAGGAGTTCAATCAAATCCGATTCAATTCTTGGCATAACGACTTCAGTTTCAGGATCGCCCATTCTTACATTGTATTCTACAACAAAGGGCTCGTCTCCTACTTTCATTAAGCCTATGAATACAAAGCCTTTATAGTCTATGTTTTCTTTAGAAAATCCTGACACGGTTGGCTTAACAATCTTTTCTTCAACTTTATGCATAAATTCCTCATCTGCGAATGGAACAGGAGATACAGCACCCATTCCACCGGTATTTAAACCTGTATCACCTTCACCTATGCGCTTGTAGTCTTTTGCATTTGGTAATATCTTATAGTTTTTGCCATCTGTGAGCACAAAAACACTAAGTTCAATGCCGTCCAGAAACTCTTCAACAACAACCGTTTGAGAAGCCTCACCAAATTTTTTTTCCGTTAGCATTTTGCCCAATTCCATTTTGGCTTCAGTGAGATTGTCTATGATCAAAACACCCTTTCCGCCGGCTAATCCATCTGCTTTTAAAACATAGGGTGATGAGAGCGTTTCTAGAAATTTTTCACCCTCAGAAAGTGTGTCGGCAGTAAAGCTTTGGTATCTTGCTGTTGGGATGTTATGCGACTCCATAAACAACTTTGCTCTTTCTTTACTTCCCTCTAAGACAGCACCATCTTTCGAAGGTCCTATAATTTTGAGATCTTCAAATCCAGGCTTCATTTTAAAAAAATCAGTAATTCCGTTTACCAAGGGTGCTTCCGGCCCTACTAACAGCATACTAATTTCGTGTTGCTTTAAAACTTTGGCAACAGCATCAAAATCTAAAATGTCAAGCTCAAGATTTTTTGCTATCTGTTGTGTCCCGGCATTCCCCGGAGCTACAAAAAGATTACCACATTTTGGACTCTGCTTTATCTTATGTGCCAAAGCATGTTCTCTGCCTCCACTACCAAGAATTAAAATATTGATCATGATTTATATAATTGAATAAAGCATCAAAAATAATTGTTTGTAAATTGCTACCCTAATTTCTTATCAGAAAAACTTGAACCGTTTTAAAACTGCATTAGAATTACAGGGGTTTCCTTTAAAGAAGGCTGAGCAGGTATTGAACGAAAGGAAAAAAAACATACAGATTGATGGTTGTGATATTTTAAATGAGAAGAAATGGGACATTTTTAACTTTCAAAAGTCTCATAATGAATTCTACGATAAATTTTTAGCGGACAGAAAAGTTGAAAAATGGGAGGATATTCCTATCATGACTAAACAGGACTTGCAGATTCCTCTTGAACAAAGGCTAAGTAAAGGCTACACCAAAAAAAGTGTATTCGTCAATAAAACTTCAGGCTCCAGCGGACATCCTTTCATTTTTGCAAAAGATAAGTTTGCCCATGCCTTGAGCTGGGCACACATCATAGATCTGTACCAACAATTTAATGTCAAAATTGGTAAATCTCTGGAAGCCAGATTTTACGGTATACCCAAAGATTTTAAAGGGCATCAAAAAGAGCGATTAAAGGACAAAATGGCCAAACGCTACAGGTTTGATATTTTTGATCTGTCTGAAAAAAATCTTTCAACTTTCGTCAGAATTTTTAAACAGAAACCTTTTGAATACATCAATGGATATACCTCTTCTATAGTCATGTTTGCTAAATATCTCAAGGATAGAAAGATAATCTTAAAACATCTTTGTCCGACTTTGAAGGTCTGTTTCACCACCAGTGAAATGCTTTTTGAAAACGACAGACAACTTTTAAGAGAATCTTTTGGTGTTCAGGTTATCAAGGAATACGGTGCCAGTGAGTTTGGTGTGATTGCGTTTGAAAATGAAAACCAGAATTGGTTGCTCAACAATCTCAC
Organism: uncultured Psychroflexus sp.; assembly: GCA_913062845.1. Taxonomy (GTDB): domain Bacteria; phylum Bacteroidota; class Bacteroidia; order Flavobacteriales; family Flavobacteriaceae; genus Psychroflexus. The sequence continues at coordinate 29,869 of CAJXVZ010000013.1, read as the reverse complement.
GCTCTACACAGAAGTGGTTGACGAAAATGGAAAACCATGGGATTTTGGTCAGGAAGGTGATCTTGTTGTCACTTCTTTAGATAACAAAGCGCATCCTTTTATCCGTTATAAAATAGGCGATGTCGGAATTCTAAGTCAACCTAAAAGGGATAACCGGCAAACTTTAGAAAAATTAACCGGCAGAACAAATGTGTTTGCCGTATTACCTAGTGGAAAAAAAGTACCGGCACTTAGTTTTTATTATGTTACAAAGTCAGTCATAGATAATAATGGAAATGTCAAAGAACTTAAAGTGGTTCAGGAAAAAATTAATCAATTTTTGATCAGATATGTGGCAGACCAAGAATTAAACCCCTTTCAAAAAACTTCAATCAAAAATGCCATTGAAAAATATCTGGAACCAGGACTTGAATTAAGATTTATAAGGGCGCAGGCTTTGAAAAGAACAAAAAGAGGGAAATTATTGCAATTTGAGTCACTACTTTAAAACTATCGCTCGAGCAAGCTGACTATTTTTATTTAATGTATGGTGTTGTTTAACCCTCCAAACCTTTAGTAATAATTATATTTGTAAATAGACATTTAAACTGATGAAAGATAAATTTTACAATTACATTGTAGAGCTTCAAAATAAAATAACTTCTGCCTTAGAAAAAATTGATGGTAAAGCAAGTTTTCATGAAGATGAATGGAAAAGAACTGAAGGCGGCGGTGGAAAAACCAGGGTTATACAGAATGGTGATGTTTTTGAAAAAGGTGGTGTGAATATTTCGGCGGTTCACGGCCATTTACCAAAGTCCATGCAGAATTATTTTAAGGTAGAAGATGTGGATTTTTTTGCTTGCGGTTTGAGTTTGGTGATTCATCCAAAAAATCCATTTGTGCCCACTGTGCACGCCAATTGGCGGTATTTTGAAATGTATCCTTCGACTCCGCTCAGGATGACACCTTCGACTTCGCTCACAAAAAGTTCACCTGGCGCCAGTAATGAGAAATCCAAGAAAATTATTGATCAGTGGTTTGGAGGCGGACAGGATTTAACGCCTTATTATTTATTTGATGAGGACGCTAAGCACTTTCATCAGGTTTGTAAGACTGCTTGTGATAAACACGACGCCTCTTTCTACCAAAAATACAAAAAACAATGTGATGATTACTTCTGGAACCACCACAGAAATGAAGCCCGAGGCGTTGGCGGCTTGTTTTTTGATTATCTGAAAGCAAACGACGAAAGGCCTATTGAAGATTGGTATAGTTTTGTCACTGAAATTGGCGACAGTTTTCTTGATGCCTACATTCCCATCGTAGAAAAAAGAAAGGATATGAAATTTACTCAGGCACAAAGAGACTGGCAGGAAATTAGACGCGGTCGTTATGTGGAATTTAATTTAGTGCATGACAAGGGTACCTTATTCGGTTTAAAAACCAACGGCAGAATAGAAAGTATTTTGATGAGTCTGCCTCCTCATGTGCAATGGCGTTATGACCACAATCCCGATCCAAACTCGCCTGAAGAAGAGTTAATTAAAGTATTACAAAATCCTAAAGACTGGACAAAAGCTTAAAATATGTATCCCTATCAAAGACCAAGACGTTTAAGAAAAAGTAAAGCTATAAGAGATCTGGTTCAGGAAACCAGACTGCACCCCGATGATTTTATTGTACCACTTTTTATTATTGAAGGCCAAAATAAAAAAGAAGAAATACCATCTATGCCAGGTTATTTCCGAATGACACTGGATCATATCAAAAAAGAAGTTAAAGAGATATGGAGAATGGGTTTAAAATCTGTATTGCTGTTCGTAAAGGTTGATGACAATTTGAAGGATAATACAGGTCAGGCTGCCATAGACGAAAACGGACTGATGCAACAGGCCATCAAATCCATAAAAGATACTGTTCCCGAGATGTACGTGATGACCGATGTTGCTTTAGATCCTTTTTCTTCCCTTGGACATGATGGTATAGTCAAAAACGGTAAAATCGTTAACGACGAAACCGTCGAAATGCTGGCTAAAATGGGCTTAAGCCATGCCAAAGCCGGTGCAGATATGCTGGCACCTAGTGATATGATGGACGGCAGAATAAGAGCATTAAGAGAAACTCTGGAAGAAAACAGCTTTGATGATGTTGGCATTATGAGCTATTCTGCGAAGTATGCCTCAGCATTTTATGGTCCTTTTCGCGATGCTCTGGATTCTGCTCCTGTAGATGAAGTTAATGTTCCAAAAGATAAAAGTACTTATCAAATGAACCCAGCCAATAGAAACACAGCCATTACCGAAACGCTGTTAGACATTGAAGAAGGTGCTGATATCGTCATGGTAAAACCCGGTTTATGTTATCTGGATATTGTAAGAGATCTGGCCAATACCATAGAACATCCTATTGCCGTTTATCAGGTCAGTGGCGAATATGCCATGCTGAAAGCTGCCGCAGAAAAAGGTTGGCTGGATCACGATGCAGTCATGCTTGAGCAACTCACATCTATAAAACGTGCCGGCGCTAGTTTGATTGCGAGCTATTTTGCGAAGGAGGCTGTTAAGTTGATAGGATAGTAACTTTTTTACTATTGTTAAAGTTTATTCGGTTTTTAACCTGCTTCAACCTGATTCTTTAATTGTTTTCCCTGTTTGAAATCCTCTATATTCTGTAAAACCGTTTGAGCAATTTCTGTCAGAGCTTCCTGAGTGAGAAAAGCCTGATGAGATGTGATCAATACGTTTGGAAAACTGATGAGTCTGATCAAAGTATCATCTTCGATAATCTGCTCGGACCGGTCTTCAAAAAATATTTCTTCCTCCTGTTCGTAAACATCAATACCAAGGTAACCTATCTTCTTTTCTTTCAGATTTTTTATGACATCTTCAGTGTGAATGAGCGCACCACGACTGGTGTTGATGATCATCACGTGATCTTTCATTTTACTTACAGACTCATCATTTATGATGTGTTTGGTTGCAGGAACCAAAGGGCAGTGCAAGGAGATGATGTCGGCATTTTTATACAATTCATCCAAAGGCAGATAATCAACGCCAAGTTTGATCAACTCCTCTTGTGGCTGAACATCATAAGCTATGACCTTACAGCCTAGACCGAGCATTATTTTACAAAATGCAATGCCTATCTTACCAGTACCTATAACGCCAACTGTTTTGTCTTTCAACCCAAAACCCATAAGTCCATTAAGTGAGAAATTACCTTCTTTGATCCGGTTATAGGCCTTATGAGTTTTACGATTTAGCGTTAGTATAAGTGACAACGCATGTTCTGCAACGGCCTGAGGAGAATATGCCGGCACTCTTGTGACCTTTATGTTGTACTCTTTTGCAGCTTCAAGGTCTACGTTATTAAATCCTGCGCAACGTAATGCGATATGTTTGACTTTATTTTCAGAGAGTTTTTTGATGACTTTTTGATCAAGCTTGTCATTCACAAAAACACATACGGTATCAAAATCACGGGTAAGATTTGTGGTTTGGACGTTTAGATTTGTATCAAAAAATGCCAATTCATGATCATAGTTTTGATTATATCTTTCAAAGAATTTTTGATCATAAGGTTTAGAGCTAAATACTGCAACTTTCATTTTTTCTTTTAAGTTAAAATTTATTGTAATAAAAGTATAGCCTTTTAACTTAAAAACAGGAATGTTTATAATTTGTAACATGCTCATCTATAATTGAAATTTTATTATCTGATAAGCAATAGCTAAAAAATTGAGTAACAATTTTAAAATTCAATCGTCGATATAAAAAATAATCCTTATGAAATTTATTAATCAACTTAAGTGCAGTAAGTTAATGATAATTTTATATTGGTGCGCAAGAATTGGCCTGGGATTATCTTTTATAATTTCAGGAGCCAGAAAACTTCCCGGTATAAGATTTACAAGCCTAGGCACAGATAATCCAGTAGGCTTTTTTTTTGAAGCCATGCATTCCACGGGCTTTTATTGGAATTTTATTGGCGTTTTTCAAATATTAATTGGTTCCCTTATTTTTTTCAATCGATTTGTAGTCTTTTGCAGCCTTTTAATGATGCCGGTAGTCATCAATATTTTTCTAATATCTATTGCACTTGATATGAAAGGTACTCCTTTTATTACATCTGCCATGCTTTTAGGCAATGTATTGATGATACTATGGCATTTTGAAAATTACAAAGGCATTTTCATGAGACCCAGATAGCTTATTATTGATTAGTTAATGCTGTATTTATAATGCCTGGCGTTTAAGAATTTTATACCGTTCATGAAAAACAGCTAAAGATTTTGATCTATGTTTTTGAACACACCAGAATTAAAATTTCACCACCGTATCAATAGTCACTTCTTTACGTTGAACTGTAATCTTAGCTTCGTCGCCTTCTTCAAATACTGAAAGCGCACGCATATAACTCATCATATCAGTGACAATACTATCGCCCAGCTTAACAACCACATCGCCTTTTTGAATTCCGGCGCGGAACGCAGGCGTTTCTTCACGTGTGCCATCAATCCGCATGCCTTTACCGTCATAAAGATAATCCGGAACAACACCAAGGCCGACTTTAAATCGCGGTGTGGAATCACTTTCGTTCTTGGTTTTTCTGAAGGCTAATTCACCGTTGTCGTCGAGGTCTGCAATCATTGCATATATGTAATCCGAGATCTTGTACATGCCTTCATAATTGAGCTTATCAGCGTCGTCTGTGGGTTTGTGGTAATCCTCATGCTGACCTGTGAAAAAATGTAATACAGGAATATCTATTAAATAGAATGAAGTATGGTCGCTTGGCCCAACACCACTTTCATTAATAATGAGCTTGAAATCATCATTATGGGCATTTAGTGTTTGCTTAAACAAAGGGGAAGTGCCAACACCATAAACCGCGAGTGTGCTGTCTGCCTTTAATTTACCAACCATATCCATATTAATCATGTAGTTGATGCTTTTGTCATCAATAGTCGGGTTTTTTGAAAAATAATTAGACCCTAATAGGCCCATTTCCTCACCCGAAAACGCTAAAAACATGTAGTTGTTTTGATCTTTGACCTTTGCGGTATCATTTTTTATTTTCAATCTACTGGCCAGATTTAGCATAACAGCTACACCACTGGCATTATCATCTGCACCGTTGTGTATGGCTTTGTCTTTTCCTCTGTACAGTGAACCTTCACCACCATAACCCAAATGATCGTAATGCGCTCCAATAACAATGGTTTTTTCTGCTTGATTATCCAAAAAGCCTATCACATTATGCCCTGTAATTGTACCGTCTGCATTAGTAGTAAATTCTACTTCCTTATGTGGATCTGTTTTGGGTTTAAATGAAAAAGCCTGTTTAAAGCCATCTGTTCCTTTTGGCTGAAGGCCTATATCTCTCATTCTATTAGAAATATATTCTGCTGCTTTTTCTTCTCCGGGAGTACCGGTTTGCCTGCCTTCTAATTTGTCATCCGCAAGGAATTCAACATCTTCCTTAATTTTTTTCTCAACAATATGACTTGCATTATCACAGGAAATAATCCCAACGAAAACCAGGAATAAGATAATTTTTTTCATTTCTAAAGCTTATTTTTGCCAAAAATAATCAATAAACCCAAGACTTAAAAATTTCATATCAATGAAAAAACCTATACTTATATTGATGCTGTTAATGATCTTATCATCCTGTAAGAAGGCATCTGATCAGAGCTTGCAAAACCAATCCGAAACAGAAGTAAGTCAAACTGTTAAAGACAGTTTGATCTATCCTGATGAAGTCAACTTTAAATCAATTCGGCAGGTCACTTTTGGCGGTGACAATGCAGAAGCTTACTGGAGTTTTGACGATAAACAGCTTGTTTTTCAATCCAATAACGCCAAATGGGATGTTGGTTGCGATCAGATGTTCCTGATGGATGCTGATGAAACGTTTACGGACAGTATTGCACCACCAATGTTGAGTACGGGTTTAGGCAGAACAACCTGTGCCTATTTTATGCCGGATAATGAACATATTTTATATGCATCTACACATCTTGGTGACAAAGAATGCCCGGATACGCCTTTGCGAAAGAATGGCAAATACATCTGGCCCATCTATGATACCTACGATATTTTTGTAGCTGATTTGGAAGGAAATATCGTTGAACAACTGACCAATGAACCCGGCTATGATGCCGAAGCAACAGTTTCACCTCAGGGTGATAAAATTGTGTTTACCTCAGACCGTAGCGGCGATTTAGAATTATACACCATGAATCTTGACGGTACAGATGTAAAACAAATCACAGATCAACTCGGTTATGACGGCGGAGCCTTTTTCTCACCCGATGGCACAAAGCTTATCTTTAGATCATCCCGACCAAAAACCAAAATGGAAATAAAGGAATATAAGGACTTGCTGGCAGAAGGCCTGGTTGAACCTACGGAAATGGAATTGTACATTTGCAATGCTGATGGCAGTGATCTCAGACAATTGACAGACCTTGGTAATGCCAACTGGAGTCCGTTTTTTCACCCTTCCGGTGAAAAGATATTATTTTCCTCCAATTTTGAAGCAGAACGTGGTTTCCCTTTTAATCTTTACATGATCGATATCGATGGCAAGAATCTAAAACGCATCACGCACGGCGAAACCTTTGACGCCTTTCCGGTATTCTCAAATGACGGGAAATATTTAGCATTTTCTTCAAACCGAAATAACGGCGGCACCAGAGATACAAACTTGTTTATTGCAGAGTGGCAGGACTAAATGAAATTCCTTAGCCCGTTAAGACAAAAGAAATTTTTAACAATATGGCAGGAATCATTCTTTGGAATTTATTTGTTGTCCTCTTTCGCCACAACTACACCCTTAATCCTCAGAATTTTTCTGCTTTCTTCAGCATTTGAGGTTACAGTGATGCTTTTGTTAAAGGCACCTAATCTTTTGGTATCGTATCCAACCTCAATCTGACCTGATTCTCCGGGTTGAATAGGTTCTTTTGTGTAATTGGCTACAGTACAGCCGCAGGAAGGTCTTACGTTTGTGATGACCAACGGCGCATCTCCATCATTTGTAAATTTAAAGACTCTTTTGCCGTCAGCATTTTGCTCAATCGTACCATAATCAATGGTGTCTGTTTCAAAAGTAAGTTTGGCAACCGCAACCGAATTCTTTTCTGCTTGGTTTGAATCCACTTGAATGCTTAAAGCAAAAATTAAAAATGCACTGATAATGTTAAAAGTTAAGTTCATATCTATAGGTTTTAATGATTAATAACGACGCAAACATTATTGCTAAATTAAAAAAATAAAAAACAATAGGAGTATTGAATAATACCAGAATAAAAAGAGACATTCCTTCTGTCTCCAAAAAAAATATTGGTATGCCATAATTACGTCTAATCTCAAAATCAATGGGTTTCCAGTAACATTTTCATTGTCAGCATAATAAATTACTTTATAATAATTTAAGGGCAACCTATAGATTAAAAACGAATAAATGCTATTAAACTAAAAATCTGCCTCAATCCTGTAATAAATAAAAAATCTCTTGTCTAAAGTGTAAACACAAAAACAAAAGATATGAAAACCTTAGTCATTATCAGTTTAATTTTAAGCATGACAAGCATTCAAAATAATTTTGCTCAGGATGCCATTCACACAAAAACACACGGAGAAGGAAAGCCTGTATTACTGCTACCCGGCTTTGCCAATTCTTCTGAGGTTTGGAAAGACACGATTGAAAACATTGAAGGAACCTATGAAATTCACCTGATAGATTATGCGGGGTTCAATGCCCACGCACCAATAGAATTCCCCTGGTTACCAAAAGTCAAACTGGCGCTAAAAAATTACATTTCGAAAAATGCTCTAAAAGAAGTCACCATAATCGGTCATAGCCTTGGCGGTACTCTGGCCTTATATCTTGCTGCTGAACTTCCTGAACACATCGAACAGATCATCGTAGTTGATGCCTTGCCCCATACAGCAGGCTTGATGTTTCCCGATCAGAAATCCGGGAGTTTCAGTTACGAAAATCCTTATGCTGAATCGCAATTGACCATGCCGGATGAAGCTTTTCAACAAATGCTGAACGGCCAGATCCAAATGATGTGTGAAGCTACCGAAAAGCACGAACAGATTTTGGAATGGATAACCAAAACCGACCGGGAAACTTACGTTAAAGGCTATATAGATTACCTGAATTTTGATGCTACCCCACTATTGAAAAATATAAATGCTGAAGTCATCATTCTTGCTGCAACCTCTTATGGAAAAGCACAGAGTGAGCAAGTTTATAGGACTCAATATGCTAACTTAGCTAATTATCAAATCAACTATGCTGAAAATGCAGCACATTATATCATGTACGACCAACCAGAGTGGTTTTATGAGCAAATTAACCAAGCCTTAACCCATGAACAAGACTGATTTTGACAGCATTTTTAAGGAATACCGCGCGCCGGTTTTTCGTCTGTGTCTGGGGTATTTTGGTGGTCATCATCAACTGGCAGATGATATCTGTCAGGAGATTTTCATCAAAATCTGGCAGAATTCAGACCGCTTTAAAGGTCAGTCTAAAGTTAGTACCTGGATCTACAGGATAGCCGTAAATACCTGCATCAATGTATTAAGGTCGGCTAAATACAAACGGCAACTTAAGGAACTTGACATCAATGCCCAAATTGAAAAACAAGACGACTCTTCTACTTCTGAACAAGTGGACGAAAAAGAAAATCAACTCCGGAGCATGTACAAGTGCATAAAGGAGTTAGAGCCCAAAGACCGTAGTATCATCTTATTGGTTTTAGACCAGGAACCCTATGAAAATATTGCTGACATCATAGGCATCACCGAAAATAATCTTCGGGTAAAAATACATCGAATCAAGGATAAACTCTCTAAATGCGTAAACTCATGAATTTTGAAAATATAAGCCAAAACTGGCAAAATCAGCACATCCAAAAAACTGAAACGACCTCTAATGACATTATTAGAAAAGCACAACTTCAAACCCAAAAACTAAAGCAGAAAAAATGGTGGACGATTGGCATTTTAGGCTTTACTACAGCTGTACTCATCGGCTTTTTTATGAGTGTTGGTGCCTATAAGCATATGATGGAAAGCTTAGGTCTGAGCCTTATGATCATAATGCTTTTACTAAGGATTATTCTGGAACTGATGAGCAAAAAGCGTTTGCAAAAGATAGACCTGACCTTGGGTTTTGAATCTTATGTAACACAATTGAAAAGCTACTTTAAAAACCGTCGCTGGATTCATTTCGTATTTACGCCGGTTATTTATTTGGCCTATTTCGGTGGGTTTGTGGCTATGCTTCCGGTCTTCGAGAGAGAATTATCTTCCGGATTTTATCTTAATATTTTGATTAGTGGTGTTGTGGTGTTTATTGGTTTGGCATTTTTTATTGGATATCATATTCGTAAAGAATTGAAAGCACTGGATTTTTTGAACCAGCTATTAAAACAATAAGAATATTAAAGACATTTAAAATTGCCCTGACTTTGTTACAAGAATGTTTTAAAATTGACCTGACTTTGTTACAAGAATGTTTTAAAAATGCCCTGACTTTATTACATGGTTTATCTAAGGTATTTTCTTCATAATTGGAAATGATTTAAAACGATTCATCACAGTTTTTAAACAACCCATCAACATAATTTGAGGTAGAAATCATTTATAGTTTTAATTTGCCCAAAACATATAAAATGAAAAGATATAGCTTCATCATTAGTCTTTTAGTCCTCACATCCTGCAACTACTTGAAAAACGTCAATTTGTTAACATCAGGACATCTAGAGCGGGAAAACTTTGTTGACAGTATTCCGTTTGAAATGAAAAAAGACCTGGTTATTGTAAAAGCTCAAGTCAATGGAAAAGACCAACCTTTGGAGTTTATTTTCGATACGGGCGCTTTCAACTCTAAAATCAACCATACGCTGACTGAAGAATACCATCTGGAAACAAAAGCTATAAAAGAAAATAAAGACAGCAATGGCAATATTAAAACCATTGAAGTTACTCAGCTGGAAAGTGTTCAATTAGGACAAACCGTATTTTCAAAAATCGGTGCCGGAAAAGTAATCTATGCCGAAGAATCGCCATCACCCTGTATTGCAGAACACGGAATTATCGGCGCCAACCTGATCAAACTTGCCAACTGGAGAATTGACTACCAAAAACTGATGATCTACTTTTCGGATGAACCTTTTGATATTGACAATCCTTCAAAAGCCATGTCTCTAGATTACGATGTGCCAACCTTATCGGCAACGCCAAAAGTGGATTTAAAGATTGGGGATAGAACGGTAAAAAATCTGTTGATAGACACCGGCTCCAATGGTGGTTTTAGACTACCAAGTGCTTTACAGGATGCCTTTTCTTCAACCGAAACCGAAATTTATTACGACCGTTCAGTCAGCGGTATTTATGGCTTTAAAGCAGATACTCTGGTCGTCAAAACCCTTCAACTGAAAGATTTCAAGACGAATTTTCCCGTAGAATTTTCAGCTTTAGGTAAAGGCTTAGTCGGTAACGAATTTTTGAAATTTTTCAAACTTTACATCAATACAGCAGATGACATGATCACCTTAGAGTCGCAAAGACCGATTGAAAAACCAAAACCAAGACCACTATCTTTTATACCGACTTCAGAAAACCAATGGCAAATCAATCGTGTGTCTGCCCATGCAAAGCATGGTTTGAAAATTAGCGATACTCTTTTGAAGATAAACCATTTAAGCCCCAAGAATTTATATAAAGATTATTGCGATTATGTGATGAAAAACCATGAGATTTATGCAAGAGGGTATTTAGAACTGTTGACTAAAGATAAGGATACTTTAATAGTCAACCCATTTTAAACTAATCAGGATTTGCTCATAATTTTACACTTCCCTTTGCATAAGTTCTTCAGCAAAACGTTCTAATTTCGTTTTCTTGATGTCATCAATATTTAGCTCACCTAAGGCTTTTAATGCCGAATTTGTATAGTTATTAATGTGCTCTGTAGCGACAGGCCTTATGTCATATTGATCATAAATCTGCTTTACAGTTTCAATTTTAGAATCCGGGTCATTGGGTTGAATACTAAACAAATGGATCAATTGGCTTCTGTCATTTTCTTCAGCTAATTCCAGGGCTTTTAAATAAAGAAAAGTTTTCTTGTTTTCAATGATATCACCACCGACTTGCTTGCCAAAGGTTTCCGGATCACCGTAAACATCGAGCAAGTCATCCTGAATTTGAAAAGCTATGCCCAAATCCTGACCAAAATTGTACAATTTTTTTTGGTCTTCCGGAGATGCCTCAGCAATAATGCCGCCCATCTGAAAAGCACAAGCCACCAAAACTGCCGTTTTAAGACGTATCATCTCAATATACTCTTCAATTTTAACCTGTTCAGTGTTTTCAAAGTCCATATCGTATTGTTGACCAACACAGACTTCCTCTGCCGTTTTTGAAAACAGTTTTACAAGTTCAAAAAACGTTTGGCTCTCGTAGCTTTCAAAACATCGGTAAGCCCAGATCAACATAGCATCGCCGGATAATATTCCGGTATTGACATCCCATTTTTCATGAACCGTATCTTTTCCTCTTCGTTTTGGTGCATCATCCATAATATCATCATGAACCAGAGAAAAATTATGAAAAACCTCGATCGCTAAAGCTGCATCTAAAGCTTTTTCTGAAGGAACATCAAACAGATCTGCACTCATCAGTACCAGAGCAGGACGAACGCGTTTACCACCCAGGTTCAATATGTAATTCACCGGATCGTATAAAGTTCGAGGTGATCTGGCTTGGGTTTTGGTATTTAAAAAAGAATTAAACTGTTTCGCAAAATGAGCAATGCTTTCCATAGGGATTATTTGAACCGCTAAAATAAAATCTTGACTTCATTAATATGGTTAAAGGGGTGTAAAAGTTTTTTGAGATTGGTTTATAAATCCATCGGTTGAGGAGGTGCTGAATGCAGACAAGTTTTGAAATGATAAGTTTTATAACAATGAAGTTATTGTACAATGGAACGGTTAGATATTGAAAACTTTAAACTTTGAACAAAGAAACTTTAAACTATTAAATGTGAATGTTAAGTTTCTGTAAAACTTTGGAAACTATTTTTGTTCTCAAAGTTTCCATTGTACATTTGCGCTCATGAGAGAAAAGATTTTAGAGCAGGCCAGCAGTTTATTTTTGGAGTACGGCTTCAAATCTGTGACTATGGACGACCTTTCGGAAAGGCTTGGGGTTTCTAAAAAAACCATTTACGAACACTTTAATACCAAAAACCAATTGGTGAAAGAAAGTGCAGATCATATATTTCAAAATGTATCCTGCATTATAGATGAGCTTTGTGATCAGAATTTAGATCCTATTACTGAAACACTTGCCATTAAGGATAATGTCATGAAGCATTTGAAGAATGAGAAATCCTCACCTCAGTTTCAGTTACAAAAATATTATCCGGCCATATCTCAATCTTTAAAGCAAAAACAATGGGATAAAATGTATGAATGTTACAGAAACAATCTAAAAAAAGGCATTGAACAAGGTTATTACCGCGAGGATATTGATGTGGAATGCATTTTTAGGTTTTATTACAACGGAATGAATCTGGTTAAAGACAAAAAAGTTTTTCCACATCAGGAGTTTTCAACAGCACATGTCAATGACCAGTATTTAGAATATCACCTTAGAGGAATTGTCACTCCAAAAGGTTTAAAACGCTTAGAAGAATTACTTTGAGAATCAACCAACATATCATGAAATATATTTTACCATTCGCTTTTTTAATTTGTACACTTTCAGGCTTTAGTCAGGCGCAGGACGTTTATAAAATATCTTTAGATGACGCCATAGAACGCGCACTGGACAGCAGTTATGTAGCTATCAATGCCAAAAGAGATCAGCTGAAAGCTTTAAAACAAAAGTGGGAAACGACTGCTGACGGGTTACCCCAAATTAATGCAGACGTCAATTATCAATACAATCCTATCATCAGAATTACACCACTTCCGGGTGAAATTGCCGGTGGAGAACCGGGAACCTTTGTGCCTGTTGCATTTGATACACGTCAAAACATGAACGCCTCTGCAACACTCAATCAGCTCATTTTTGATGGCTCTTATATCGTAGCTTTAAAAGCAGCCAAAACCTTTTTAGAATATTCAAAAAACGCGAATGACAAAACCCGTCTGGAAGTCAGACAAAGTGCGATAAATGCATATGCCAATGCCCTCGTTGTACAATCTAATGTAGATATTATTAAAAATAATCAAATCACAGCTAAAAAAAATCTGGACGAAACACAAAGGATTTACGAAGAAGGTCTGGCTGAGCAGGAAGATGTTGAACAATTGCAAATCACCTATCAGCAGGTGACCAATCAATTGAGGAACGCTGAGCGAAATCTGGATTTATCAAAACAGACCTTATGTATGGTACTGGGATTACCCGTTAATGTTGAGTTGGAATTGACTGATGATCTGGAAAGTCTGGCTCAAAGTCAGCTTGCAGATTTCGATCTACTCGAACAGCAATTGAATGTAGAGCAAAATATAGATTACAAAATCGCTAATAATCTGGTGAAGCAGCGTGAGCTGGAGTGGAGACTAGAACAAAGTAAAGCCTTGCCAACGCTATCAGCATTTGCAAATTACGGTGCAACCACTTTTGGAGATGATTTTATCTTCTTTGACCAGAATACGGAATGGTTCAGTTTTTCTACCGTTGGGGTAAGTTTGAGTGTTCCTATTTTTAGTTCCTTAAGGCGGGCAAAGCGCTCTCAACGTGCAGAAATTGCTATGATGCAGGCAGAAACAGACCTTAGACAATCTGTAGAACGCATAAAACTTGATTTTAATCAGGCAAAAAGCGACTATAATTTTGCTTTGGAAAATTACCAGACCTCTCAAGCCAATTTAGATCTGGCTGAACGTATTGAACGCAAAAACATCATTAAATATAAAGAAGGCCTAAGCAGTAGTTTTGAATTGAGACAGGCGCAGTTGCAATTGTATGATGCACAGAATAGTTATTTACAGTCTATGTTAAATCTTATAAATAGTAAAACCAGTTTAGAAACAATTTTGAATAATCCGGATATAAATTAATAATTTAACCGCAAAGGGCGCGAAGAATGCGCAAAGAACGCCATGCAGAAACAAAAATTATCATCCTAATTAAATTAGATAATTTAAAATAAACCACAGAGCGAGCATTGCGTAAACCATAGCGACCTTTGCGGTTAAATAGCTGATAATAAATCGAAACCATATGACAGAAAATGAAATTTCAAGAATAGTATTCGATTCTGCTTTAAAAGTACACAAATCCTTAGGTCCAGGACTTTTAGAAAGTGCATATGAAGAGTGTCTTGCACATGAATTAAGGAAGCATGATTTAATAGTTGCCAAGCAAAAGCCACTACCTTTAGTTTATGAGGATATAAAACTAGAAATAGGTTATAGAGTAGACCTTATGATTGAAAACAAAGTAATTATAGAAGTGAAATCAGTTGACTCACTTAATGACATTCATACTGCTCAGGTAATTACGTACTTAAAATTATCTGAATGCAAGCTGGGAATGCTTATAAATTTTAATGTACCATTGATAAAAAACGGAATAAAAAGAATAGTAAATAATTTATAAATTTAAAATCAACCCTTAGCGACCCTTGCGAAAATCCTTGTGTCCCTTGCGGTTAAAATACCTCAAAAAAATGAAACAAATACTAACCCTTACATTTATAACACTTTTACTGGTCTCCTGTGGTTCTGAGACCTTAGAAGATAAAGTCGATGCTGCCATCGATTCTGATGACACTCAAAGTCTAAAGGCCTTAAAGACTGAAATCAAAACTCAGCAAAAAACCCTGCAGGACCTTAATGCGAAAGTGCAGGAAGCTCTCGGTGACGAAAAGGTCACACTGAGCAACTATACATTGATCACGGCCAAAAAAATTCAAAAAGATACCTTTCAGCATTTTTTCAATCTGCAGGGAAGTGTTCAAACCGATAAAAATATCCTGATTTATCCTGAATACAGTGGCGAGTTACAAAAGATATATGTGAAAGAAGGAGATAAGGTTGAAAAAGGTCAGCTGCTCGCTAAAATTGATGATGGCGGACTAAGTGATCAGATTCAGGAATTAAAAACCAGAACGCAATTGGCCAGAACCACTTTTGAACGTCAAAAGAGATTGTGGAATGACAGTATTGGTTCTGAAATCCAATACCTGGAAGCCAAAACCAATTACGAATCTTCCCAAAGTGCTTTGAACAGTTTGTATAAACAATTGGCAAAAACTTCGATAAAAGCGCCGTTTTCCGGAACTGTAGACAACATTATAACCGATGAAGGACAAATCGTTGCTCCAGGCGGTATGGCTATTTTCAGATTGGTAAACCTATCTGAAATGTACATTGAAACTGAAGTGCCTGAAAACTACCTTGAAGATATTCAGGTTGGTACACCGGTTGAAATCAGGTTAAGAGCCATCAACAAAAGCTTTAAGGCAAAGATCGATCAGATGGCTAATTTCATAAATCCGGATAACCGAAAGTTCATGGTGAAGATTTATATCCCTGAAAATATTAAAAATGTAAAACCCAATCTGATCGCTAATGTATTGATCAATGATTACAGTAATCCACAGGCAATAGTGGTTTCAGAAAATATTCTTCAGGAAACAGCTGATGGTTCCCAGGTAACTTTTACCATAAACATGCAAAACGATAGTATCGGTAAAGCAGTAAGAACGCCTATAAAAACCGGAAAACATTATAACGGACAAGTAGAAATACTCGAAGGTCTTAAAGAAAAAGATATTGTAGCCAAAGAAGGGGGCAGAAACCTGAGAGACCAAGAAGATGTAATTGTGACAACATTAGAATAAATAAACATGGCAAACCAAAATTTAGATAAAGAATTCAAACTCTCATCATGGGCGATAGACAACAAAATGACCGTGTATGTCATCATGTTTATCATTCTTGTCGGCGGTATCATGTCTTATGTGAATATGCCGAGAGAAGACTTTCCTGAGATCATTGAAACCAAGATCTACATCAACTCGATCAATCCAGGAAACTCGGCCAAAGACATTGAAAAATTTATCACAGAACCTCTTGAAGAAGAGTTTAATGATGTGAAAGGTGTAAAAGAGATCACCTCTACTACACAACAGGACTTTTCGATGGTGATTGTTGAGTTTGAAGAAGATGTTGAAGTAGAAACTGCTAAACAACTTATCAAGGATAAAGTAGATGTGGTAAAATCTGAAACCACCTGGCCGACTTTGGATAATGGCGCGAAGGTAGAACCCAATGTTTTTGACCTGAATCTTTCTGAGGAAATCCCTATTCTCAATATCAATTTTACAGGTGATTATAAAAGCCAGCAGTTAAAGGATTATGCTGAACATTTGCAGGATAAAATTGAATTATTGCCACAAATCAAAGAAGCCTCTATTCGTGGTGTAGATGATAAAGAAGTTGAAGTTGCCGTAGATATCTACAAAATGACCGCGGCTCAGGTCAGTTTCAATGACATTTTTAATGCCATCCGTTCAGAAAACAGCACGATTTCGGGTGGTAACATCAAGAATGAAGGTATGCGAAAAAGTATTCGTGTGCTTGGTGAGATCAAATCCCCTTCTGAGCTGAAGGATATCGTTATCAAAGAAGATGGCGGTATTGTTTACCTTAAAGATGTCGCTGAAATTCACTTTCAAGAAAAGGATGCGACAACCTACGCCAGAGCCTGGGGAGATCCTGTGGTCATGTTGGACGTTAAGAAAAGAGCAGGGAAAAACATGGTGGAAGCTGTTGAACAGATCAAACAGATTGTTGAAGAAGAAAAAGCCAATTACTATCCCGAAACCCTGAACATTTCTCTATCTAATGATCAATCCGTGAAAACCATTAATCAGGTGAATGATCTGGTCAACAACATCATTTTTGGTGTTATCCTGGTTGTTTTGGTATTGATGTTCTTTCTGGGATTCAGAAATGCGCTTTTTGTTGGTGTAGCTATTCCTTTGTCAATGCTGATGTCGCTGGTCATCCTATCGAGTTTAGGCTATACTTTAAACACCATGATCCTGTTTGGTTTGGTCATGGGTCTGGGAATGCTCGTCGATAATGGTATTGTGGTTGTAGAAAATGTTTACAGTCTGATGGATCAGGGTTATTCCAGAATCGAAGCTGCTAAACAGGGTATTGGCGAGATAGCGTGGCCAATTATTGCATCAACAGCTACAACATTGGCTGCATTTTTCCCGCTTGGTCTATGGCCCGGCACGATCGGTAAATTTATGATCTACTTCCCGATCACGCTTTCAGTGGTGCTCGCATCTTCTTTGTTTGTGGCTTTGGTCATCAACGCCATGCTTACATCACAGTTTATGAAAGTGAAAGAAAATCAGCTTAGCCGTCAAAAGATTCTGCGCTGGACATTCATACTGGCAAGTGTGGGCGTCATTTTTCTCCTTATTGGTATTTTTCAGGATGTCAGAGCATTCAGAGCATTGGGTAATTTGGCCTTGTTAAGTGCATTATTGCTTTGGGCTTTCAAATTATTTCTGGCCAGAGCGATATACTATTTTCAATTTGACGTGTTAAGACGCTTAGAAAATTTCTACAAGAGGTTATTGATTGCTTCAATTAAAGGCAGACGCTCTTATCTGGTCTTTTTCGGCACTTTAACACTTCTCATAGTAGCCTTTATTGTGGTGGGCGTTGCTCAGCCAAAGGTATTGTTCTTCCCTGAAAATCAACCTAACCAAATCATGGCTTATATAGAATACCCTGAAGGTACTGCTATTGAAAAGACAAATGCCATGACCAAAGACATTGAAAAAACCATCTATGAGGTTGTGGAGAAATACGAGGACGAAGACGGCTACAACTTTATGGTTGAATCTGCAGTAAGTCAGGTTGGCGTTGGTGCAGGAAATCCTCAGAGTAACGAAGGCGTGGCCAATGAAATGCCTCATAAGGGAAAAGTGACCTTGTCTATGCGTGAATTCAAATTACGTCGTGGTGTAAAAAGCAGTCATGTATTATCCGAGATCAGAGATGCTGTAAAAGACTATTCCGGTGTGACGATTACCGTAGAAAAAGATGCCGCCGGCCCGCCACAGGGTTATGAAATCAATATCGAAATTACCGGTGAGGATTATGAAAAAATGCTGGAAGAAGCACAGAACATGCGTCAATTTATTGAGCGTCAAAAAATTGGCGGTATTGAAGAATTGCAGATAGATATCAACAAGTCTAAACCTGAAATGGAGATCATTGTAGATCGTGAAAAAGCCGGGCAGCTAGGTATTTCAACGGCACTTGTTGGTCAGACCATTAGGCAATCAGTTTTTGGCCAGGAGGCTTCAACCTTTAAAGACGGCGATGACGACTATCAAATCAATGTGCGCTTTAATGAGGAATACCGGTATGATGAAAGTGCCATCTTTAATCAACCTATTACCTTTAGAGATAACCGTGGACAACTCAAACAGGTTCCTGTATCCAGTTTGATTGAAACCAAGCCTTCAGCAACTTTCAATTCTATCAAACGCCGTGATCTAAAGCGCGTGATAACTGTTTATTCTAACGTTCTCCAGGGCTACAACCCTACTGAGGTGGTCACAGAAATTAAAGAGGCTTTAGAATCCGATTATAAAATTGAAGATGGTATGAATTATGCTTTTACCGGTCAACAGGAAGAGCAATCTGAAAATCTGGCCTTTTTGATAAAAGCATTATTGCTGGCAGTTGGTGGTATCTCGCTGATCATGGTGGCACAATTCAATTCGGTATCCAAACCTATCATTATCATCTTGGCGGTGATCTTAAGTCTGATTGGTGTACTGTTTGGTCTGGTAGGCTTTGGTATGGAATTCGTGATCATCATGACCATGATGGGAGTCATCGCCTTAGCCGGAATAGTTGTAAACAATGCCATTGTACTGGTGGATTATACACAAATTCTCATTGACCGGAAAAAGAAAAAGAAAGGTCTGGACAAAGATGACATGCTGACAAAGGAAGAGTATTTTGTAAGCATTGTAGCCGGTGGAAAATCCAGATTACGTCCGGTATTGCTGACAGCCATTACCACTGTGTTAGGTTTAATTCCTTTAGCCGTCGGGCTCAACATTAACTTTTATACGCTCATAGCCGACTTTGATCCGCAGATTTATGTTGGAGGTGATAATGTCATCTTTTGGGGACCGCTGGCCTGGACTGTGATCTTTGGATTGATCTTTGCTACCTTCCTAACATTAGTAGTAGTTCCTGCCATGTTTTATTTAAATATCAGGGCTAAACTGAGGTTTAGGAAAGTTGAAAAGTAGTATAGCTTACATGTTTTTATGAAGGAGGTATTTAAAGAAAATACAACTAATGCTCAATTTATACTAGGTGATTTTGGTCTTATCAAAAGTCATTCTACAGCAAAACAAATAGGCTTTTATACTTTTATTTGGACCCAAAAAAAGCCAATTACCCTAAATATTGATGGTATTGACAAAACTTTAGAGCCTAGAAGCATTTTAGCCTTAACCCCAAACCAATATCTAAAGGTTAATGATTTTGTAGAAGACCTTATCGTTTATCAATTTAACCGATATTTTTAATGTATAAAAGATTACGACGAAGAAGTAATTTGTGTAGGACTTTTATTTTTTGGAAATTCTAATATTCCTACAATATCGCTCGACCAAAAAGAGCTAAAGAAGTTTTTACTTTTACATGAAGTGATTTATGACGAATTAAAATTAAAAGACAATATTCAAGCTGAAATGTTGAGGTTACTCTTCGCGAGGTTCATTATAAAATGTACACGTATTATAAAGTTGGAAAATAGCAAACCGGTCTTCTAAACCTGAAATAAACGCATATTATTCCGTAACTGATGGTTATACAATACACTGTGTGTCATTTAAAAAACAGTTAACAACACAACAGATCATTTTCAGCTACAACTATGAAGGATTTAGATACATTAATCATTGGTAACACGGGTAAATTTGTCTTATTATTTAATTAAAAAAATGAAATATGAATTTATCAGGTAAAACAGCAATTGTAACAGGTTCAAACACAGGTATTGGATATGAAACCGCCTTGGACTTGTACAAAAAAGGAGCAAAAGTTTATGTTGCTTGTCGTAATCAAGAAAAAGCAATGAAAGCTATCCAAAAAATGAAGGCTGACGGAGGAACAGGTGAATTAGTTTATGAACACTTGGATCTGGCAAGTTTGCGTTCTGTGAAAGCATTTGCGGACAATGTGATACAAGCTGAATCAAGTCTGGATTTGTTGGTTAACAACGCAGGAATTATGATTCCGCCACCATCAAAAACTGAAGATGGTTTTGAAATACAATTTGGAGTAAATTTCGTTGGTCATTTTGCCCTTACAGGTCACCTTTTTAATTTATTAGAATCAACAAGAGGTTCTAGAGTCGTCACATTGAGTAGTATAGCTCACAGAGGTTCCGCTATTGATTTTGATAATTTTCGATTAGAAAAAGAATATAATAATTGGAGAGAATATGGACAAAGCAAATTGGCAGATATCATTTTTGCACTGGAATTTGACAAACGATTGAAAAGTAATGGTAGTCAAATCAAATCTTTAGCTGCACATCCAGGATTTAGTAAAACAGACTTACAAGTACATATGGATAAAGATATGCTTGCTTCACTTGATTTAATGACTGCCAAAGAAGGTGCTCAACCTATATTAGCTGCTTGTTTACGTGAAGATGCCAAAGGAGGACAATATTGGGGACCAGATGGGTATAATGAGCAAAAAGGGAAACCAGCTTTAGCAAAAATTGATGCAGCTGCTTTAGACGAAACTTTAAATGCCAAGCTATGGGATTGGGCTAAAGAAACAACAAAAGTAAATTTCCCTTTTTAAGTAGTTGACGCAACTAACATTATACGAGAAAAAAGCGTTATTAACTTTAATTAATTTATAGATGTCAATTCCAACAAGGCTAAAGACTATAAGCGAACTCCATCGATTCAACAACATATCTCCACCTAATCATCCATTGATTAGTCTGATAGATTATAGCGAAATAAAACCAACACCTGTAAACAATGAATTGAAATGGGTACAAGAATTTTATACAATTTCAATAAAACGAAATGTCGTTGGTAAATATCGCTATGGTCAGGAATCATATGATTTTGATGAGGGTTTAAATGACTTTTTTCTCACCAGAGCAAGTTATTTCAGTCGAACTTATAGAAGAAGATTTGAACAGTACTCCCTCAGGATGGATTTTAGCCATCCATCCTGATTTTCTTTTTGGCACTTCACTTGCAAAAAACATAAAAAAATATACATTTTTGAACTATTCAGTTCGAGAGGCACTTTTTTTATCCGAAAAAGAAGAAAATACAATCTTTGAAATACTGCAAAATATAAAAGCTGAATATCAAGCAAACCTTGACCAGTTCAGCCAACATATCATTATAAGCCAATTAGAATTATTACTTAATTATGCCGAGAGATTTTATCAGCGTCAATTTTTGACACGTAAAATTTCCAATCATCAAATATTAGATAGGTTGGAAATTCTTTTGGAAGATTATTTTATGGGAGAAAGTGTTTTTGATAATGGTTTGCCAACGGTTAAATATGTTTCTCAAAGCTTAAATCTTACAACAGATTACTTAAGCAGCATGCTAAAGAGTTTAACTGGACAAACCACTCAACAACATATTCATAATAAAATAATAGAAAAAGCTAAGGTGAAATTATCTACTACAAATCTATCTGTTAGCGAAATTGCGTATGAATTGGGATTTGAACATCCACAATCATTCAACAAATTGTTTAAATCCAAGGCCAATCAAACTCCGTTGGAATTTCGAACTTCATTTAATTGAAAACAACAAACACACATCAAATGTATATAAAAAACAGGCGAGACATCAGTAGAATCAAGTGTTGTAGCTTGAATCAAACTTCATTGCATCCAGAAAGAAAAAGATCTTCGTAATTACCTACTTATCATGTATTAAACGTTGGCAATAATGTAAAAGTTGAACAAAATATTGACGAAAAGCCTTTTGCTTGAAAATTTTCTAAGCGAAATTGATAAAACAAATTATTTATTTAGTAACCCTGTTTACTCCCAAGCATCACTCTCATAAAAGTCAAACACTTAAAACCATATGTCCCGCTTTTGTAATAGCATGTCATATTTTTTGGATTAAGAATAAAAAATCTTTCCTTTTCAGTTTTATAGTGAAATACTGATATTTGTATAATATCTCTAATTGTCCATGAATTGTACATGGTACGTGGCTGATAAAAATTCAAATATGTTGTTAAAACACACTCATTACCCGCTATCACGATCTTTTGTGTATTTATTCTTTTTGCTGTGTGTCGTCAGGTTGAATTTTGCTATTGCACAACAAAAACCTGTAAATACAGATAGTCTCAGAAAAGTAGCTTTTTCTGACAAGGCAGATACAATTAGAGTTGACGCTTTTTTGGCTCTTTCTCGTTCTTTAGTTTATTCCAATCCGGATACTACACTATATTATTTGAACATTGCGAAAGAAATTTTGAAGCCTGAAGAAGATCCGAAACGGTATAACGGTATCTTATCTGGACAAACTATTGCATTCAATAGCTTGGGCGACTACCAGAAATCGTTAAAAGTATCCGACCTATCATTAAAAATTTCAAAACAGTATAATTATTCTTTTGGTGAAGCTGCTGCCCATATCCAGAAGGGAACAACGCTTTTTTTTATTGCCCGTTATGAAAATGCTATTGAGGATTTTTTTAAAGCATACAATATAGCCAAAGTAATTGATAACGACCTTTTACAGATAAAAGCTATTAATAATGTGGCGGCTTGTTATTTAAAACTTAAAAAATTTGATCAGGCAGAGGAAATCTATAAAAGGGGCTTGGACTTAGCAGTAAAAAATAATATCACAGAAGAAATTGGAGCATTGTATTTAAATATTGGAACCACCTCTATTGAAAGAGGAAATTACGAGCTTTCTTTAAAATATCTTGACTCCGCAGATTTAAAATTTGATTTACTTAAAAACCAATATGCAAAAGGCCTAATATTCGCCAACAAAGCTTTTGCCAATAAACAATTACGTAATTACGACCTTGCAATTGATTTAAACTTAAAATCTTTAACCATTAGAGACGAAATAGGCGACAGGGCAGGAATCACCCGTATATATAACAATATGGGAACCATATATCTGGAACAGGCCAATTGGGAAAAAGCCTTGGAATATACCCAACTGGCTCTTGGTATGGCCAAAGAAATCAATCGCTCAGAAGATATAAAAATAGCTTACCAGAATCTCGCTTTGATTTATGAACGCCAAAAGCGCTATAAAGAGGCTTTGGATTATAATAAACAACTTACCGCACTTACCGATTCCTTACAAAATGTGACCAATGCTAAAGAAGCCGAATGGGCAAAAATCCTGGTTGAAAGTGAAAACGATGTCTCCAATACAGAATTAATGTCTGAATTCGAAGAGAACAAAAGGACATATTATATCTTTTATATTGCAATTATTGTATTGTGCTTAGGCTTATCTGTTTTGTCCCTTAGACAGTACCAATCCAATACTAAAACACAAAAAAAGCTTCAGCTATTCCGTAAAAAGAATGTCATGCTTGAGCAAGAAGTTGAAGGATTAAAAGAAAAATCTGACGAATTGAAGAATAAATATATCCGGGAAAAACAATTGAACGGCACACAACATCGGGTAATCAAAGAAATACATGACATCTTTAAAGATAAAACCAACGATGTAAATACCAATTGGTCCAAGTTTCATTTACTCTTTTCGTCCATTTACCCCGATTTTATGGAAAGCCTAAAACAGCATCATCCAGACCTGACCACCAATGACACTCGTCTGGCTGCGCTTATAAAAATAAACCTTTCTCAATCTAATATGGCCGAATTGCTCAATATAACTCCGGAAAGTGTTAGGAAGGCCCGCTATAGAATGAGTAAAAAAATGGGCATGCAAAGTGATCAGGACATGGTAGATTACATTATTAAATTATAAACAGAAATCTAAAAAAAGCATTGCAAAATCATGGCCAAAGCAAGGATTTATTTTCATTTTTTCATTATATAATAATTATCTATCTCATTAAACGCCTGAGGTGTAAATAACCTTAAAAGTCTAATACTGATGACCGGAAAATGCATTTCGAAACCAGAAATACTATCTAATGACCTGAATTCGATTATAAAAAATATCATAAAGTATTGAAAATCAATGAACACTCTCCTTAATCCTCCCTTACCGAATTCAATTCGGCACAAGCTAAGGAAGGATACATGTAACGAAAATATCCCCTTGAGGCGCTGTATTGAGCTTGCCGAAATGGGATTATAGGGGTGCTTATAAGTGAAAATATTTTTAAGCACAAACTAATTAGTTAAAAAACAGACATATATTAATCGAACTCAGTTTAATGGCAAAATTCGCCTTCATGAATCCCGGTAATGGACTTCCGGGAATAAAACCAAAGGTTTTCGGTAGTAAAATAAATTTAATAATTAAAAGCTTATGATTGCAAAAACTCCAAAACCACCATATTATGCCGTGATATTTAGTTCAATAAGAACTGAAATACAGGATGGATATAAAGAGATGGCTGAACTCATGCTGGAATTAGCCAGGGAACAAGAAGGTTTTTTAGGCGTTAAAAGCGCCAGAAATGAGTTAGGCATCACCGTATCCTATTGGTCAAGTCTGGAATCTATTGCCAAATAGAAGGCCAACACAGAGCACCTTATTGCCCAAAAAAAAGGAAGAACCCAATGGTATAAACACTATATGACCAGAATAGCCAAAGTGGAAAGGGACTATACATTTCATAAAGATTTGAAATAAAATTTCTTAATAGACTACATCTGGTTTTTTAAAATGTGCTTAAATAGCATAACTAAATTTTCTAGTGCCCAATCTTGTTAGAATTACAATAATTAAGTACTAATTATACGATATTGTTAAAAAAATATGGATTTGTCACGGTTTTAAACCATAATGTCCCGACATATTACATTTCAAATCATACCAAAGCTCATTATACTTGTAAGCATAAACCAACGGAACCAATTCCTTAAACCTTATGCTTATGTTAAAAAATACTAAATCTAAAGATTTGTCATTTTTAAACAATTTAAAATATGATAAATATCAAAAAGCGTCTAAGCTTTTGTTGACCTTATTATTTTTTATCACTGTTGTTTTTTGTACAAATGCCAGTGATCTTATCTCAAAACAGGAAGAAAGTAACATCCTTGTCATTATTGATCACGATGTGAAAGAACCGCAGATCATCATTGATGCACTTCCAGAGGATCTGAAAAGCAATACGCATGTACTGCGATCGGGGGAGTCTTCACTTGCTCAAGTGCTGGATCTTTTCAGTCGGCTAAAAGATCGGGCAGTGGATGAATTTCATCTCTTTAGCCATGGAGCTCCGGGTACCATCTACTTAGGAGGAGAAGCCCTTGGTTTTAATGGGCTGGATGAGAGTGGACTACTCAAAGAATGGAAGCGCGTGATCCCGGAAAAAGGAGAAATGTTTTTATATGGTTGTGAAATTGCAAAAGGTCAATCTGGACATGACTTGATAACTAAAATAACAACATCATCATACATTGATGTTGCCGCATCTGTTGATGTTACCGGTTCTAAAGATTTAGGTGGGGATTGGGACTTAGAGTACTTTACTGCAAATAACCATTCAGCCGTAGCGCTTGACTTCAATATTGCTGAGTCATATCAACACTTGTTACAGACTACCTTTACTTTTGAAAACGGCACTAATGGAGCTACTGCAAACTCATTTACGCAAACTATAGGGGCAAATACCATAAAAGTGGAGGAGCCGAATGGTGGTACCGTAAGGTATCAGCTTATTAATTTTGGTATTTCTAGTCCTGGTATGTGGATCGGGAATGATGGAGATACGGGAACCCAAAGCATACGCATCACATTGAATAGCGGTAGTACTTTTGAATTTAGTCAACTTGACTGGGTTGGAGTTCTAGGTGATAATATCACGGTAACCGGACGTTTAAATGGCAATCCAGTCGGTTCAGTAAGCTTTAATGCTGTTGCTTTTAATGGTTCAAATTTCACCACAGGAACCACAGGACCTATCAATGGAGTAATCGATGAGTTGATAATAACATCTGCCGATAATTATGTATCAGTTGGTCTCGATAATGTTGTCCTTACGCCAGCAGCCTCCTCCTCACCACCCACCGTCACCACCACCACGGCATCCAGCGTTAGCTCATCGGGCGCTACGTTAGGCGGTAATGTGACCGATGATGGCGGGGCTTCAGTTACGGCTCGCGGATTTGTGTATTCTTCAACAGACAACACTCCGGAAATCGGTGAATCTAACGTCACCCAAGTGCCGGATGGTAGCGGCACAGGTGTTTTTAACGAAAGTATTACCGGTTTGTCGCCAAGTACAACCTATTATTTTGCTGCTTATGCCACCAATTCAGAAGGCACAGATTATGGTAGTGTTTTAAATTTCAACACTTTAGCACCGCCCAACTCCGCTCCAACCGATATCGCTCTGGACAACAACAGCATCAACCAAAGCGCCACAGGCGTCAATGCTACAGTCGGCACATTAACCACCACAGACGCCGATGCCGGCGATTCGCATACCTATTCGTTGGTAGCAGGGACAGGTGATACCGATAACGGAAGTTTTAACATCAGTGGTTCAACGTTGAGAACGTCATCTGCCTTAGCTGCCGGAAATTACAGCGTAAGAATCAACACCAACGACGGCACAGAAGATTATGCAGAACAATTCACGATTACCGTCACCGATGACGTCGCACCAGTAGTCACAAGCGTAAGCGTGCCCATAGCAGATACCTACGTGTTTAACCAAAACCTGGACTTTACCGTAAATTTCGACGAAAATATAACCGTAAACACCACAGGAGGTACACCACAATTGGCGCTTACCGTAGGTTCAACAACCCGACAAGCGGTATTTCAAAGTGGTTCAGGTACACAGAATCTGGTATTTAGATATACTGTTCAAGATGGTGACGCCGATGGAGATGGTATTGCTGTAGGAACATTATCAGCTAATGGCGGTACATTACGAGATGCAGCCAATAATGATGCAAACCTAACATTGAATAGCGTTGGTAATACCAGTAATGTGAATGTTCTGGCCACAGACGTCACCTATTCCTCTGGCAGTTACTCACCAACTGACCCAAGTGGATTAAATTTAACAGGTTATACCCTGGAGGTACAAGACGGCACGGCAGTCATTACCGCTGCGACCACTTTTGATGATGTCACCGTTCAGCCGGATGCTATATTAGATTTAAATGCAAATTTAACCGTAAACAATGAGTTATTATTCCAGAGCGATGCTACGGGCAGCGGTCAATTGGCAGATGCGAGCGGTGTAACCATTTCAGGTAACGTCACCGCAGAACGATACATGTCTGCTCACAGAGCCTTTAGACTGGTCTCATCACCGGTAACGACTTCAAATTTTATATCCAACAACTGGCAGCTGAACACGCATATCACAGGTGCATCAGGAACAATCGGTCAAACCAGCAGTGGAGGCTTTGACCAAACCCCTACCGGAAACCCATCTATGTTTACCTTCAATAACGGGTATGTGGATTCAAATCCTGATCCTGTTGAAGGTCCTGATCAAAGCCCGGGCTATACTGAAATTCCTAACACCAATGCTACAAACCTTCAGGTTGGTACAGCGTATGTCATTTTGGTCAGAGGCGATAGAAGCATAGACCTTTCAAATAATACAAGTTTTGGTGCAACCACATTAAGCGCCACCGGAACAGCACATACAGGCAGATACCCAAGTGCACCAGGCAGCTCAGTATCTTTAAGTCAGGAAAATGACTATTGGAGTTTGGTAGCCAATCCATATCAGGCCAAAGTAGATTATAATCTATTACCCAAAAATGACCTCAGACAAGACATTGCCGTTAGAGATCCGGATAATAATTCCTGGCAAACCCTGACAGGCACAAACAGAATTATAGAACCCGGTCAAAGTTTCTTTGTGCAAAATGTAGCCAGTGTCAGTTCAGCCACTCTGTATTTTGAAGAAGCTGACAAAGCCACAGGAGGATCGAATGGAGGCGTTGTGGTGTTTAATGACAGTCAAGAAGCTAAATTAGATTTAGAATTGTACAATCAGAATAATGAAAGAAAAGATATTTTAAAATTCAGATTCAGTTCAAACTATAACAGTGATTTAGATGATAATGATTTTGGTAAATTGATTAACGATGAAGAAAACATAGCATCATATCATCCCAATATGTTAAGGTCTATAGATAGACGAAACATTCCTCAAGACAATGAAGAAGTATTATTAAATCTAAGCCATTACCAGAATACCAGTTATGAACTACGAATCAAACAGGAAAACTGGGACAGCAATATTGACGTTTATGTCAAGGACAATTACTTAAACACGACAACACAAATCACCCCTGACTTACCTTACCAGTTTAATATTGATACAAATATCCCGGAAAGTATAGCCGAAGACCGTTTTAGCCTAACTTTTGACAATACCACATTAAGCACAGAGGAAAACACGTTTGGAAACAACTTCAGGATTCATCCAAACCCAACAAACAATGGAAGGTTTAGCATAAGCACACCAAACCTGATTGGAGAAGTAGAACTTGAAATCACAAACCTACTTGGACAGAAGGTTTATAACGAAAGACACAACATAGAAAATCAGAAAGTACAAGTTGAAGTGAACGATCTTTCATCAGGATTATATATTGTAAAAGTAAAACAAGAAGATCAATCAAAAAGTGTAAAGTTAATTCATAAATAGTGTAAAGCGTTGGATAGTTAGTTAGCCTTGACTATAAAACCGGATTGAACTTCGAGTAAAAACCGTCTCATAAATGAGGCGGTTTTATTCATAATAACATTAAAAAAACACAAGTACTATAAAAATTTAATACATCCTAAAAAATGGCATTGCCGAAATTGAAATCCAATGATCTGAGTTTCTAAATGTAAAAATCCCTCAATAATGACTATTGAGGGATTTCAAGATAACTAATTACTTAAAATTTACACTTACACTATTTTCTCTTTTTATATAATAAACATTTGTTGCCATATATTGACAAACGAATATATTTATTATATAATATCTTAGTAACTTACCTTATTACAATCAATGTTCATGAGTTTAGCTAAAGGCTAGATCAATGAGTATTGAATTGGCAATAAATCGCTATTCAACTCAATTTTTACTAATACTATGTTTGCTTTATGCAATGCATTTGTATTAGTAGTACATTAAAAATTGAGAGGAAGTAGTTAACAAATTATTTATATAGTTTGTTAATGAAACTAGTGTAGTTTTCTTTATTGAAAACTACTATTGCTAATTACGAGGTTTATACTGAATTTTCAGTATGTACTTCCGGTTTTAGGTTTATGGTTTAACGGTATGATTCTGATTGGGATTATGTGTATTTACACATTGTTCATGGTTTGATTTTCCTTATTGTTGATTCAAATTTACACTACTGCGAGAAGCTCGGGTTTTACTCGAGTTTCCCGCGAATTTTTACTTCCACCTTTGTTTAGCCCAGCGGTTAGAGGAAAAGGATTGTTTAGTAAGTATTTTACTTGCTGAATGATGTTTTTACTTTATCTGTCCTGGGCTTTTGGCAGTAGTGTTTAATTTGTTTACATTCAAAGGAATTGAAGCATCATGACTAACATCCCCGAACGTGACCAGCAGGACCCGAACGATACGAACACCCAGACGGAGGACCCCTTCGGCAACATG
>CAJXVZ010000012.1 GCA_913062845.1 uncultured Psychroflexus sp. | reverse complement strand
TCCATACCTCTTTCAACAAGCAGTCCGTGAATTCTTCCTTCTTCATTTTTTGCCCAGACCACAGCCACATCGGCAAAGGGCGCGTTGGATATCCACATTTTAGCTCCGTTCAAAAGATAGTGATCGCCTTTATCTTTATAATTTGTTACCATACCGCCAGGGTTAGAGCCATGATCGGGTTCAGTAAGACCAAATGCACCCATCATTTCTCCGGATGCCAGTTTTGGTAAAAATTTTTGTTTCTGCTCCTCAGTTCCATAAGCCCAAATCGGAAACATCACAAGAGAGGATTGAACAGAGGCTGTCGAACGCACACCACTATCCCCTCTTTCTATTTCCTGCATGATAAGACCATAAGAAATCTGATCTAATCCGGCACCGCCGTATTCTTCAGGAATATAAGGCCCAAATGCACCAATTTCTGCAAGACCCTTTATGATCGACTTAGGAAATTCAGCTTTTTGAGCAGCGTCTTCAATTATTGGACTTACATCGCGCTTCACCCAATCCCTGGCCGCTTGCCTTATAAGCAAATGCTCTTCAGTTAAAAGGTCGTCTATATTGTAATAATCAGGAGATTCAAAAAGGTCTTGAGCCATTGTGTATTTTTTTACAAATTTAGATAAACTATTACGTTTTAGCAATGGCTTTATGCTCGTTTTTAGACTTGATAAGCCTCAAAACAAAGTCAGAAGTACCTGATCTTCAATTCCAGTAATTTTTTTGATTTGAAATAAGAAATAAATTATATTTGAACATTTAATTTAATTTGTTTTTTTAACCCTTGATCATTATGAAAAATTACTACATCTTATTCATTACTTTAACATTTACACTTTTATTGTCTTCTTGTAAATCGACAAGTTTTAACTCAGATTATGACCAAAGCATAAACTTTGATAAATACAGGACATTTAATTTTTCTGACCTTTCTCAAAGATTACCGGTTGATGATATTGTGAAAAACAGAATTTTTCAGGCTATAGAAAATAATCTAACAGCAAAAGGCTTTACAAAATCTGAAAACCCTGATTTATTGGTAGATTTAGGATTGCAATTGGATAAGAAAAAAAGTACTCGTCCAATAATATTAATCTAAATGGGTATTTTGGCAAAAAGAGACGAATCAGAATAGGAGGAGGCAAATCATTCGCTAATGAAAAAGAATATACCGAGGGAACACTGGTATTAGATTTTGTTGATGTAACCGATAGTGCTGAAAAACTGGTTTGGAAAGGTGATATTTCTGGTATTGTTAAGCCCGAATCTTCAAATCAGGAGAATATAAATTCTGCCATCAATCAAATCCTGGCTACTTTTCCTCCTAACTAGACCAGGTGTTCTTTTAGTGTTATTTGATTTATTGCTGAATAATCATCAATAAATTTTGAAAGCTTCCGGTAACTTTCCGGATCTATCATATTTTTTGATAAATTGATTTTTGTTTCAGCATTACATATTATGTAATCACCTTTGTATTTATAGATTTCTGTGATATCTGAAAGCTTTGTGCTTTTGTTATTAAAAAGCTCAGGCTTAGTTATTGTATCATCTTTTATAATCAAATAATGGTAATAACTTTCAAAAAAATACTGACCGAGGTAAATCATAACAAAAATAAAGTATAAATAATACTGCCAACCTTTATCGATATTGTCTACCAGTAAACCAGACACAAACAAAACACTCCATAAAATCCCTATTACAAGATTGGTATAAAGCCTGTTGTTCTTATATCTGATTTTTAAATTCATGGTTGATCATAACTCCTCTGGTGCCATTTCCACTTCCAGACCTTCCAGGTCTGGTGTAATGGGAATCTGGCAACCCAATCGGCTATTGTCTTTGACATAAAATGCTTCTGCAAGCATAGCTTCCTCATCCATCTCCATCTCCGGCAGTGGCGTATCTGAGATGATATAACACTGGCAGGAAGCACACATGGCCATACCTCCACAAATCCCTATCGTACCTTCCGGCACCAATTCAAAGGAGCGTACCACTTCCATGAGGTTCATGCCCATATCTGTGGGTGCTGCGACTTCATGCGGTTGTCCTTCCCGGTCTATGATCTTAATATTGACGTCGAGACTCATTAATCAATTGCTTTTACGACAGCTTTTGGCGCTTCTTTTTTTGAACCGTCAAAACCGGTTACGCCACCAACGGTTGTATATTTCATCACGTATCTTTTGTCGGGATGAATGCGTTGATATGCGCTTTGACACATTAATGTCGCTTCATGGAAACCACAGAGGATTAACTTCAATTTACCCGGATATGTATTCACATCTCCAATGGCATAAATACCGGGAATATTGGTTTGGTAATCTAAAGTGTTATCAACTTTTATGGCATTTTTTTCGATCTCTAATCCCCAGTCGGCAATCGGGCCTAATTTTGGTGATAATCCAAAAAGCGGAATAAAGTGATCTGTATGCAGTTCAAAATCTTCATCAGGATTGTTGTTTTTTCTGATCAAAACACTATCAAGATGACCATTGCCGTGGATGTCTACAATTTCTGCCGGTGTGATGAGTTTAATTTTACCGGCATCTTTCAGCTCTTTAACTTTATCTACAGATTCCAGAGCACCCCGGAATTCATTTCTGCGATGAACAAGGGTAACATTCGACGCCACGTCGGCGAGGAAAATACTCCAGTCCAGCGCGGAATCACCACCTCCGGCTATAACGACATCTTTATTTCTATAGCTTTCTGGATTTTTAACCATATAAGAAACCCCCTTATTTTCAAATTTTGAAATATTTTTAATAGGCGGTTTACGAGGTTCAAAGCTACCTAATCCACCAGCGATGGCAACAACCTTAGCATGGTGCTTTGTACCTTCATTTGTGGTTACGATAAAACTACCATCTTCCAGTTTTTCAATATTTTCTGCGCGTTCTCCAAGTGTAAAACCGGGTTCAAAGGGTTTGATCTGGTCCATAAGATTATCAACCAATTCTCCGGCCAGCACTTCGGGATATCCAGGAATATCATAAATTGGCTTTTTGGGGTAAAGCTCAGCCAATTGCCCACCTGGCTGAGGTAATGCATCTATGATATGACATTTTAATTTTAATAAGCCTGCTTCAAATACAGTAAATAATCCGGTAGGTCCTGCTCCTATTATTAATATATCTGTAGTAATCATAATTTCAAGATTTTTGCAAAAATTGACAAAACAATTTTTATTTTAACTGATTGTTGTCATAAATCAAACAGTTTCAACGTTTATGACAGACTTAATCTGTGGTGCATGCTTTTTTATGGTCATTTCTACACCAGACTTTAAAGTCATCTGATTAACACTACAGCCCACACATGTTCCCATGAGCTGTACTTTTACAATTTCATCATTCTCAATGTCGATCAGAGCAATATCACCACCATCATTCTGAAGAAATGGTCTTATCTCTTCCAAGGCATTCTCAACAGACTGTCTTAATTCTACTCCTGTCATAATTATTTCTTTTTTACAGCACTACAACCAGCCATTGTAGTTATTTTTATAGCTTCCGTTGGTGGCAGATTTTCATTTCGGTCTACTACCTGTTGAACTACATTTTTAGTAAGTTCGTTAAAGGCTTCTGAGATAATTGTACTGTCCTGTAAAGCTGCCGGTCTGCCGACGTCTCCGGATTCCCTTATGCTTTGCACCAAAGGAATTTCACCTAAAAACGGCACCTCTATATCCTGAGAGAGTCTTTTTGCACCAGCTTCACCGAAGATGTAATATTTATTTTCAGGTAATTCCTCAGGTGTGAAATATGCCATATTTTCAACAATACCTAAAACCGGCACGTTAATATTTTCCTGCTGAAACATAGCTACACCTTTCCTGGCATCTGCCAGAGCAACATTTTGCGGTGTGCTGACCACAACAGCACCTGTAATGGGCATGGATTGCATGATGGATAAATGAATATCTCCTGTTCCCGGTGGAAGGTCAACCAAGAGAAAATCCAGCTCTCCCCAGTCGGCATCAAAAATCATCTGATTAAGTGCTTTTGCGGCCATTGGCCCACGCCAGATCACTGCCTGACCTGGTTTAGTAAAAAATCCTATTGACAAGAGCTTAACACCATAACTTTCTATGGGCTTCATTTTTGATTTGCCTTTTACATTTACAGACAAAGGTTTTTCATTGACGACATCAAACATAATAGGACCTGACGGGCCATAAATATCTGCGTCTAGTAATCCGACTTTAAAGCCCATTTGTGCCAGACTTACTGCTAAATTAGCCGTAATGGTTGATTTACCTACGCCACCTTTACCACTGGCCACGGCGACAATATTTTGAATGCCCGGAATAGGCTTGCCTTTTATTTCGTTAACCTTTTTTTGTTGAGGCGCATCAACTTTTACGTTAACCTTTATTTTTGCTTTTTCGTAAACATGCTCGTGAATAGCTTTCATCACATCAACCTCAGCACGCTTTTTAATGTGCAAGGCCGGTGTAGATAGTTTAAGATCTACAATTACTTCGTCGGCAAAAGTCACTACGTTCTGAACTGCACCGCTTTCAACCATATTCTGCCCTTCACCTGCTACGGTAATGGTTTCTAAAGCTTTATATATATCTTGTTTTTTAAGTTGCACTCTAAGATCTGTTTTAAATTAATCTAAATTGCAAATATAAGGTATATGGCTTAAGATGCATAAGTTAGGTTATGCTTTTATGGAATAACTAACAATAATTGGGAAATCTCATTAAAACTCAACCTTAAATAGATCTGCTGCGATACCATCGCTTAAAAATTTTCCCTTTTTGGTAATATGAAGATGGTTTTCTACAATTTCAAGATTATCTTCATCCAGATGCGTTTGCATTTGAAGAATAAGGTATTCCAAATAACTCCTGCCAAATTTTTTTTCTAATTCTTCGAAGCTTATGCCCCATTTAGTACGCAATCTGGTCATAACAAATTCATTGTATTGATCTATCTTTTTTAAGATCTCAATGTTTTGTGGTAATTCGTTGTTTGAAATAGCTTTAATGTATTTGATATTATTCTTAATATTCCACGTTCTTTTATTATCACCATCATATCCATTGCCGGATGGACCAATGCCCAGATAAGGTTTCCCGAGCCAGTAATTCAGGTTGTTCTGAGAAAAATAGCCAGGTTTTCCAAAGTTTGAAAATTCATAGTGTTCGTAGCCCTTCTGCGCCATAAAATCGTACAAAAACTCGAAATGAATAGCGGCTAACTCATCATCAACATCAGGGATGATCTGTTTTTCTATAAATCGATTAAGAGCAGTGTTAGGTTCAACTGTAAGTGCATAACAGGATAAGTGTGGAACATCAAAATCCAGAGCAGTTTGAAGATTCTTTTGCCATCTATTCAATTTCATCTCAGGCATTCCATAAATCAGGTCTATTGAAAAATTATCAAAGTATTTTTTGACCAAAGCAATGCTTGTTTTTGCTTCATCGGCATTATGGGCACGGTTCATCACCTTTAAATCTTCTTCAAAAAATGACTGTACGCCAAGACTCATACGGTTTATACCAGCTATTTTAAAAGCTTTTAGTTTTTCTTCAACGATGTCATCGGGATTAGCTTCCAAGGTAATCTCCGGATTTTCTGAAATTTTATAATGTTTATAAATTGTATTGAAAATCTGCTCAAGTTCTTCAGTTGTAAGTAGGCTTGGTGTTCCGCCACCAAAATAGATGTTTTGTATGGTTTTATTTAATTCAGTTTTTCTTAAAAATAACTCCCGGCAAATGGCATCAACAAGTGCACTTTTATGCTTCATTGATGTGGAAAAATGAAAATCACAATAATGGCAGGCTTGCTTGCAGAAAGGGATGTGGATATAGATGCTTGCCATTATGAAACTTTAAATGATTCGCTTGGAATTTAAATGCAAATTTAGGATTTATGTTTCTCGTTAAGGCATGAAGACGCCTAGAAATAACAAAGGCTGATCGCAAAACTATCCTAAGGCTTTAAATTAGAACTTTGCTATTGCTACTTTTTTAAAAATTTTTTCTTTATTGTACCGAATTCCGTTACAATATTTAAGATATAATGACCACTTTTTAATGCGCTGACGTCAACAGAGTTTGTGTTTAATCCATCAAAACTCATCACTAATTGCCCTGTTAGTGAATATATTCTAACGGTACTGAATGTTAAACTTTTGGACTCAACATTTAAAAAATCTGTGGCAGGATTTGGATATATACTCACTTTAAAATCTTTAAACCTTTCAGTATTTAATGAACAGGTTTCGGAGAAATAATAAGGGTTTGATTCTGCTGTAATAGTCCAGGTACTGTAAACACCTGTCCCAGCTGTTGCTGCTGCTTCGTCTGTAACTTTTATGCAAAACAGGTTTTCATTGAGAACTTCATTTGAATCTCCAGACTGTAAGGGAAATCCTACGCTAATATCTATATCTAAATTACTCACATCTGAAGTCCCGGATTGTAAATCTAATAGTTTTAACTCCCAAATACCTGTAGTATGTATGTCATTAATATTGGGGTTATTGCTTAAGTCTATAAGATCAATTGTATGGGAATAACTATCGTCACCTCCGTATAGAGTTAAGGTTTCCAACATGGTATTTGCTGTTAAATCAAGTGGTTGATTTGAGTAATCACTTGTTAATAAGGTCATTATTGTGAGGTTTTTAAGTTAAAAAAGTCCTGCAAGCCAGTTAAGTCGCTTATATTGTAATAAAGCGTCAAATCATTCAAATTTTCAATATCACTTGTAAAAACCTGACCATTTAAAACGCCATCAGAATCTATATTTTGGTCAATTAATTCTTGCTCAAATTGATTGTCAGGAACCAAAGTTATTTGAGAATAGCTTTCCAGGCTTCCAAATTGGACAACTAAAAAAATAAGATAAATATTTTTCATAAGATTATTGGTTTTCTGCAATTTAATCAAACATTTCTTTAATCTCTATTGAATTCTTCCTTCATTTGCCTTGACGAAAGCACTCCAACCGGTATAACTTTTACCGCCTTGAATTTTCCCTTGATTGTAGAAATGGCAAACCGCTGCGGCCAGCCCATCGGTTGAATCCAGGTTTTTGGGTAAGGTTTTGATCTTCAAAAGATTTTGAAGCATGCCTGCTACTTGCTCTTTGCTGGCATTTCCGTTGCCGGTGATGGCCATTTTTATCTTTTTGGGTGAATATTCGGTGATTGGTATTTGTCTGGACAATCCGGCGGCCATGGCTGTACCTTGTGCACGACCGAGCTTGAGCATGGATTGCACATTTTTACCAAAAAAAGGCGCTTCAATGGCGAGATGGTCAGGATGAAATGTGTCTATCAAATGGATGGTGCGTTCAAAAATATGTCGGAGTTTGGTATAATGATCGTTGTATTTTTTTAGACTCAATTCATTAAGTTGAAGTAGTTCCATCTTTTTATTCTGGCATTTTATAACACCAAACCCCATGATCGTTGTACCGGGATCAACCCCTAATATGATTTGTTCTGTTGACAATTTTTTATCTGATTTACTGAGTATTACTTCCTGATGTTATTTTATTGTCTCTCAAAAAACAATCGAAATTACTTAGACTAAAGTTATTTTTACTTTTATTTGTGTATGCCAAAGATACAAGACAAATATCGCTCTAAGCTTATAATCGGATTAAAAATTTTGGTTGGCGGACTTGGTTTAATTTATATCTTTGATTATCTGAGCTCATTAAGACAAACAGAAATTAGTCATTTTGAGGTTTTAGATGGCTTCGATTCTATACTAATGATCTCTGCTTTAATCTCCTTGTCTTTACTAAACTGGTTTGGGGAAATAAAAAAATGGCAATCTTTAACCGGGAATTTGAGTTTTATTTGCTCTGCGAAACAATCGCTGATTAGTCACGGGTTCTCATTGTTTACGCCCCAAAAACTGGGAGAATATGGCGGGAAATGCTTATTCTATCCTAAAAATAAACATTACACTATAATAGCTTACACTATTATTGGCCATTTTACGCAATTGCTATCCACTTTGGTTTTTGGCACCATTGGTATATTTATACTTTTTTCACATTTTAATTTCTTTCATCTATTCGATTTCAAATGGTCATGGACGGCCTTGGTCTTACCGGTTATATTTTTAATCAAACCAGTAAGGTTGAAATTGAAAAAAATCCTTCTTATTGTAAAATCAACTGAAAGTCAAAAAATTATTGAAGCCTTAGGATGGGCAATCTTCAGATACATTGTTTTCGCCCATCAATTTTACCTTTTGATAATCTTATCAGGCATAGAAATTCCTTACATACATTGTCTGTCCGGCATAAGTTTAGTCTATCTCCTGGCTGCTCTGATGCCGGTAATATCAATAGCCGATCTTCTGGTAAAAGGCAGTCTGGTAATTACAGTTTTTGGCTTATTAGGTTATAATGGTACAGGTTTTCTCTTCGTGGTATTTTTGATGTGGACTGGCAATACACTACTGCCTGCGGTTACAGGATACTTCTGGATGCTGAAGTGGCAACCAAAATTAATTACAGAAGCCATATGATGGGTTTGATGTCTTTGTGTGTTTTAGTTTACTGTGCATGCATAATTTTTTACACGCTTAAGTTTAAGTCATTCAAAGAAAATGGCATATCAAAAAAAACAGAAACAACCACTTTTTCCATAGTCATTCCCTTTAGAAATGAGGAGCAATGTTTGCCTCAACTGTTCAAAAGTATAGAGCAATTAAAATATCCGCCGAATATGTTTGAAATCATATTGGTAGATGATCATTCAGGAGATAGCTCAAGATCTCTTTGCGAAAACTGGAAAATTGAAAATGACGGACTGAATATTTCTGTACTAGACAATAAAAATTTAGCAAAATCGCCAAAAAAAAGCGCTGTACTTACTGCTCTTTTAAAAATAAAGCATAAATATGTCATCACTACAGATGCTGACTGCCTCCTGCCAGAAAACTGGTTGCTTCATTTTGATAGTTTTATCCGAAAAAACAGGTCAGATTTGATTGCCGGACCGGTTAAGATGATTGAAGGTTCTAATTTCTGGAACAAATTTCAGGTTTTGGACCTGATGAGTTTGCAGGTTATTGGTTTAGGTAGCTTTAAAACATCGTCTGCTTTATTTTGTAATGCTGCAAATCTTTGTTATAAAACGCAAACTTTAAAAGATATTCAGCCTTTTCAGAGTCACAAAAGCATCGTAAGCGGCGACGATGTATTCAATTTAGAGGTTTTTCAAAAAAACAAGAAAAAAGTAGACGCTATAGTCCTAAGGGAAGCTACTGTTTGGACAAAAGCAGAAAAAAACTTACGCGATCTTACGCAACAACGTATGCGTTGGGCATCAAAAGCAAAGTTTTACAAGAACAGCTGGCTCAAAGCATTGGGGCTTATTGTTTTAATGACAAATTTATGTTTGGTATTAAGCTTAGTTATGGCTGTTTTCTTTGAAGGTTTTGATCATTTTTGGTGGTTATGGTTGTTTAAGCTGGGTACAGACTTTTATACATTGTACACAGGTCATCTGTTTTTTAAAGACCATTTATGTTTACGGGATTATTTTATGATGCTGTTAATTTATCCTTTTGTAAGCAGTTATTTCGGCTTGATGGCTTTAAAAGGGGATTTTATGTGGAAAGGCAGACATTATAAGGTCTGATTAATTTTCAAAATAAGAGGCAATTGAAAAGAAACCTTAACCGGTACTCCCCTTTTCTGAGCAGGATAAAATTTTGGAGAATTCATGAAAATACTGTCAAATTGCTCCTTTACTTTCAATTCAGAGATCAATGAATCCAGCACTAACGTACCTTCCCGGTCTATGCTCAGAAATAACTGAAGTGTATCTGCTTTTTCTGTATTGTATCTTAGCTTATCAACATGTGGTTTTAGCCACTGATGGATTTCCTTTTCAAAGCAAATCCTTTGCTCTGTCATATTTGCAGTTTCATCACAGGTCTTAAATAGAGGAAACTGATCGACCTCTTTAAGGTTGATACTCTTTATTTCTTTTTCAGCAATGGACTGGGCATCTACTTTCCTGAAGTCTTCTTTTTTACAGCCAAAAAATAACAGGCAAATACTTGTGAGTAGCAAATATTTCATGATGTAAAAATAAGCAATCTCTTGAGATACTTGAATAACATATTAATTATAACCGGTTTGAATTTAATTTTAAGATATTTGCAATTAGAAAGATCGCATATGACAGAAGGTAATTTTGTAGATTATGTAAAGATACACACTAGATCTGGCAACGGCGGAAAAGGTTCTGCCCATTTGCGTCGTGAAAAATATATTCCAAAAGGAGGTCCGGATGGCGGTAATGGTGGCAGAGGTGGTCATGTGATAGTCAAAGCCAACAAAAATCTATGGACGCTTTTTCATTTGAAATTCAAAAGACATATCAGGGCTGAACACGGCGGCAATGGAGGAAAGCAAAACAGTACAGGACACGATGGGGCTGATCAGATCATTGAAGTACCCTTAGGGACGGTCATTCGTGATACCGATTCACAAAAGATTCAAAAGGAACTCACAGAAGATGCGCAGGAGTTTATTGTCGCTAAAGGTGGTAAAGGTGGCTTGGGAAACACCTACTACAAAAGTGCTACTAATCAAACACCAAGATACGCGCAGTCGGGAATGCCGGGCGAAGAAAAAGACATTACCCTTGAACTTAAAGTATTGGCCGATGTTGGCTTGGTTGGTTTTCCAAATGCAGGAAAATCCACACTGCTTTCGGTGATCACAGCAGCGAAGCCAAAAATTGCAGATTATGAATTTACGACTTTAAAGCCCAATCTTGGCATTGTAAAATACAGGGATTTTAAAACTTTTGTGATTGCAGATATTCCCGGGATTATTGAGGGTGCAGCTGAAGGTAAAGGTCTTGGCCATCGTTTTTTAAGGCATATCGAAAGAAATTCTACCTTACTTTTTTTGGTGCCCGCTGATGCTAAAAATGTCAGGAACGAATACGAAATACTGTTAAATGAACTTAAAAGGTATAATCCTGAACTGCTTGACAAAGACAGAATTGTTGCTGTCTCAAAAAGTGACATGCTCGATAAAGAATTGAAGGAGGAACTTAACAGTGAATTGAAAAAAAGTTTTAAAGATATACCCTATATTTTCATTTCCTCTGTTGCTCAGCAAGGTTTACAGGAGTTAAAAGACAAACTTTGGGAAATGCTCAATAGCGATTCAATAATCACTTAACTATTGCATGAAGTTTTAACTAAGCACTAAATTCTCCAAGTATTTCATTCAACTTATCTTTTGATACCGGCTTAACCAGGTAATCTGTCACAATTTCAAATTGTTTTGTCTTTTCGATATCATCTGTAAATATTGAAGATGAAAGCACATAAACATCTGGTTTTTTAGGCAATTTATCATGAATTTGAACCAGTTCTTCCAAAAACTGCCAACCAGCCATAACCGGCATGTTAAGGTCTAAAAGTATAATTTCAGGAAGATTTTCCTTATTTTCAAGATTGTCTTTAATGTGGTTTAGTATTTCCAAACCATTTTTAAATGTTGTTAATTCATGATCGTACTCAATTTTATTGAGTGACTTCTTCATCAACATGGCAAAAATGGCATCATCTTCAACTAAAAATAACTTTGGAAGATTTTTCATATATAGGCATTTTTAAATTTTACAAAGAATGTTGAGCCTTTATCAACTTTACTTTCAACCCAGATTTCTCCTTCCATGGCATCAACTTGAGATTGTATTAAAAACAAGCCAAAGCCTTTAGCATCAGGATGTTCATGAAATACTTTCCTGATTTTAAATAAATTTTTCTCTGCAAGCTTCATATCCAGGCCTAGTCCATTATCAGTTATTGATAATATGACATCTCTGTTTATTTTCTTTGTTTTTATTGTTATTTCAGGTTTGCGCTCTGGTGAACGATATTTTAACGCATTACTAATGAGATTATTTAAAATACTATCAATATACTTTGAAGGATACTTGATTGATTTGGCAGCCTTCAAGTCCACATTGATTTTAGCATCAAATTGATTGATCTGGCTTCTAAAGCTCTTTAAGGTTTTCTCTATACGTTCCTCCAGATCTATCTCTGTGCTCTCAACATCAAGATCTTGTTTTATTTGTATAGACTCCATAAGCTCATTGAATACTTCATTCAAATGATCGAGTACAGATTTAAGTTGACCGGTATACTCTTTGGTTTCATCTGGATCTTCACTTTCTTCTATCAGGTCCACCAACATACCGATGTTAACCAATGGTGCTCTTAGGTTATGTGCAAGGATATTACTAAAATCAATAAGCTGTTTGTTTTTAAATTCCAAACTTTTTTGATGTATCTGGGATTCTGTTATATCCATGTTCACCCCAATCATTTTAGTGGCTGTGCCCTTGCTATCTTTAATGACGTGAGCATAGCCTTTAATATATAACTCATCGCCATTAGGATGAAGCACCCTGTAAAATGTGTTAAATTCCTGATTGTCATGTAATGCCTTATTTACATCTTCAATAGCTCTATTCAGATCATCAGGATGGACACAACCAGACCAGGATTCAAAACTCAGGGTTGTATCTTCTTTAGAAAGGCCATGTAATTCATACATGCGCTCATCCCAGATCAGTTTATTTTCAGCAATATCCCAATCAAAAATTCCTAGACCTGCGGAACTTGTCGCCACCTTTAGTCTTTGGGCAGCAATCTCATTCAAAGCATTAGATTCCTGCAGTTCAAGCTCAAGTTCTTTTCGACTGGTAATATCTTGTACGATACCTCTTAAGCCTACAATTTTGTCAGAGTGATCTCTAAGAGCTTCACCTTTTGCCCACATCCAGCCCTTAGATTTATCTGCTCTTATAAAATTTAACTCTACTTCATAAGGAACACCTTTTTCAGCGGCTCTCGAAACAGCATTAGTTAAAATCTCCCAGCTTTCCTCTGTATAGATTTGCTCTTGCACAGAATACGGCGGAGGCGGTT
The DNA here is from genome assembly GCA_913062845.1 of uncultured Psychroflexus sp. Taxonomy (GTDB): domain Bacteria; phylum Bacteroidota; class Bacteroidia; order Flavobacteriales; family Flavobacteriaceae; genus Psychroflexus. The sequence goes on along the minus strand of CAJXVZ010000012.1, from coordinate 49,857 downwards.
GAGATGCATCAAAGCCATACATATTGTACAGCTCTTCACTCCAAATCACTTCATCACTTTCTATGTTCATGTACCAATTAGCAACACGTGCTACTTTCTGAGCTTCTTTTAGTTCTTTAGCTCTTAGTTCTGCTTTTTCCTTTTGTTTTACAAGCTCTTCATCTGCAATTCGTCTTTTAGTTATATTAACTAGCATTTCTGCGAAAACAATGAGCAAATCTTCTTCGCTTTTCGAATTGGTTCTGTAATTTTTTTCAGAGTCAAAACCAACAAAGCCAATACATTTGTTTTCCATAAAAAGAAGCAGGGTAATCAGACTTTTTATACTTTGTGGCTCTAGCACTTCCTTTAAGCCTTCCTGGTCCTTTAGTTCACTAACATTAGACACCAACATTTTTTCACCTTTTTTATGGGTTTCCACCCAGTAAGGAAGGTATTCCAAGGGCAGCTCTTTTAGATTATCAATTTCCGGAGTAATTCCCTCAGCACACCATTCATAGGTGTTCTCGCATATATTTTCATCCCAATGGTAATCAAAAATATAAGAGCGATCTACATTAAAATGTTTGCCCACCATAGCAAGTGCATCGTTTATAGCATTATCAACATTATGAATGGGCACATTAATAAATGAAGAGGCCAGTTGTATCATCAGTCTTTGAAGCGAAGATTGTTTTGCAATTTCTGCCTGATCCTGTTTTTGCTGCGTAATGTCGTGAGATAAACCATCAAAAAGTGTGATTTTTCCTGTGGCATCTTTCTTAAAGCTGCCACTGGAGCGATGCCAGCGCCATGAGCCATCTTTGTGCTTTATTCTGTATTCAAAGTCCTTAATGGTTTCTCCGGAATAATAAATTTCTCTTAGCGCTGAATAGCTACTCTCAATATCTTCCGGATGGAGAAAGTCTTTAAAGGATTTGCCAATCACCTCGTTTCTTTCATGACCAAGCTCTCTTTTCCAGGCGTTTGAGATAAAGGTAAATTCTCCGTCTGTGTTTATAGTGTAAATAATATCGGTGGTATTATCTACAAGTTCTCTAAATTTTACTTCACTATTGGCTAGCTTGTTTTCTGCTTCTTTTCTTTCTGTAATGTCCTGATGTGTACCCATAGCGAACAGAGGCTCGCCATCTTCGGTTCTTGAAATGATTTTACCCCGGTCAAGGACCCAAACCCATCTGCCATCTTTATGACGCATCCGTATTTCACACTCGTAGTATTCTGTATTACCTATTTTGTGTTCTTCAAAAAGTCTGTCACTCTCTTTCAGATCTTCGGGATGGGCATGATCTACAAGTGTTTTTTGACTTACAGGCGCCAGTTCCTCTATGGTATAACCTATAATTTCAGCCCAGCGTTCATTAATTATTGTTTCTCCTGTTTTCAGGTTCCATTCCCATGTACCTGAAATGGTTCCTTTGAGAATTCCGTTGAGCCGCTCCCGTTCTTTTAATAATTCATCTTCTGCTTTCTTTTTGTCCGTGATATCCTGATGAGTACCCATAACCAGGAGAGGTTTTCCATCTTCTGTCCAGGTTGTTACTTTCCCCCGATCCAATATCCAAACCCAGGTTCCATTCTTATGACGCATCCTGACCTCACATTCGTAATAATCTATTTTTCTTGTAAAGAGTTCTTCAAAAGTTGCGTTACTTTTCTTTAAGTCATCAGGATGACACAACTCTATCCAGGTTTCAATACTAACAGGAGCAAGTTCGTCTAAAGTATAACCTATGATGTTTGCCCATCTTTCATTAAATACTGTCTCTCCGGTCTGAACATTCCACTCCCAAGTACCTGAGTTAGTACCTTCGAGTATTCCGCTTAAACGCTTTCTCTCTTCTCTTAATTTTCTTTCCGCAGTTTTCTGATCGGTAATATCTATACAGTATCCTACGAAACCTTTAAAAATATCGTCTTGATCATAGTATGGAATACACTTATCCTTGACGAGCCTTTACTCACCGTCATGCCTTTTAAGCCTGTATTGGATCTCAAAAGGTTTTTTTAGATCGAAATTTTCATGATAGGTGTTGACTACTTTCTCTAAGTCCTCAGGATGTATACCTTCTACCCAACCTTCATATTTCTCTTCCTCAAGCGTTCTACCTCTAAAATTCAACCATGCCTTGTTAAAGTAATAAACTGATTTATGCACATCCGATTTCCAAATAAGAGTTGGTGAACTTTCTATGATAATTTTTCGTTCCTCTGCACTTAAGCTCATTGGATTGGAAGTTGAATATTGGATAATTGGAATATCAAATATATATAAAACAATAAAAGTTTACAATATGAAAATCAATATTAGCAAAATACATATTTCAATTTGAATTATATCCAATACTTTAAATTAAAAAAATACAGTTTAATTCTTTGGTTTTACACAGTATTTTCTGGTATCTTCACTTGTCAGGATTTTAAAATCTTCTGTCTTAGAAAGTTTGTCCAGAGGCTTTAAGAGATGTTCAGGTAATGGGACCAGTTTTCTTGAATTCATATCTATCCAGGCGCCCATCATTTCACATCTTGCACAATTTTTCCCATCTGAATTATAAAAATCATGCTCAAAATTAAAAAACATACCGTCTTTTGATAGCCCCTTTAATTTCAGGTCAACTTCAACTTTATCCTCTGGCAGAAGTTCTCTAAAGTAATAGATGTGCTCATAAAAAACGATTGGACCAATATTATGCATTATGAGTTCTTTTTGGGTAAATCCATTAGACAATAAAAAAGCCATTCTGGTATGACTCATAAAGTTTTGATAGGCAGAATTTGCAAGATGCCTGTTGGCGTCGAGATCACTCCAACGTATTTCAAATGTTTTTTTAAAAATCATGATTTATAATAATGAAATTATTTCTTTTGATTTTAAGATCAAAATTAAAAAGGCGAGAACTATACAGAAAATAAGTACACCTCTGGCTCTGTAAATCTCGTTTTTTTTGAGGTAGACAAAGAATGGAATAAAATTGGCAGCAGCACCAATAGCAATAAGCCCTCCTAAGAACTGATCCTCATAGGCCATTTCCAGGGCATAAATCAAGTCATAACTTGTAAAAACAGCAACATAAATGTACATCCCTGCAATTGTGCAAATTAATGCAATTAATATCCCTATAGCTATTTCCTTTTTAATGTTCAATGTTCAGGTCTTTTATTTGATTGAGTTGGGCATGTGCGGTCAGGTCAAATTGAATAGGAACGACAGAAACATAACCCTGAGACAAGGCCCATTCATCGGTATCTTCTCCGCCATCTTCATTGATGAATTCGCCGGTTAACCAATAATAATCTCTGCCCTGCGGATTTTGCCTTTTGTCATAATTCTCTTCCCAACGGGCTTTGGCCTGCCGGCATACTTTAATGCCTTTGATATCATCTGCTGACAATTTTGGGAAATTAACGTTTAAAACGGTGCCTGTGTTCAGCTTGTTTTCAATCATATAAGACACGACTTTTTTGACATACCGAGTTGTAGGCTCAAAGTCAGCGTCCATGGCATAATCGCAAAGCGAGAATCCAACTGCCGGAATTCCTACGGTTCCTGCCTCTACGGCCGCACTCATGGTACCGGAATAAATAACGTTTATGGATGAATTAGAGCCGTGATTGATCCCACTAACGCAAAGATCCGGCTTTCGTTTTAAAACCGCCTGAGTTGCAATTTTGACGCAATCTACCGGTGTTCCTGAACAGCTGTATTCTAAAATATCGCTATCAGAGGTAGAAGATTTATCACAATACAAATTATTGGAAACCGTAATAGCATGCCCCATTCCACTCTGTGGACTGTCGGGTGCCACAACAACAACCTCTCCGAAATCTTTTACCACTTTTATCAGATGTCTTATGCCGGGAGCTGTAATCCCATCATCGTTCGTAACCAGTATGAGTGGTTTTTCTTTACTCATAAATATAATTTTGTGCGAAATTAATTCAATTTTTACGAAATCATCACAAACCAAGGGATTTCATTTGGCGAAATATGTTTAAATTTGACAGAAAATAAACAAACATGAAAAGTATAGACGATATTAATTTTAAGAACAAAAAAGCCATCATTAGAGTTGATTTCAATGTCCCCTTGAATGAAAATTTTGAGGTTACTGACAAGAGCCGGATCGAAGGTGCTAAACCAAGTATTATCAAAGTACTTGAAGATGGTGGCGCTGCCATTTTAATGTCTCATCTCGGCAGACCCAGTGGTGCCGAAGATAAGTTTTCCTTAAAACATATTGTCAATGCAGTTTCAGAAGAACTGGGTGTCAAAGTAAAATTTGTATCCAATTGTATTGGTGAAGAGGTCAAAAGTGCCGCTGAAAAGCTGCAGTATGGTGAAATTTTACTTTTGGAGAACCTGCGATTTCATCCGGAAGAAAAGCAAGGCGATGAAGATTTCGCCAAACAACTGGCAGAACTTGCAGATGTTTATGTCAATGACGCCTTTGGTACAGCTCACAGAGCACATGCCTCTACAACAGTTGCCGCAAAATTTGCCAAAGACAAAGCCATGGGTTACCTGCTTAAAAAAGAGATAGATAGCCTGAATAAGGTTATGAATTCTAAGGAAAAACCTGTAACGGCAATAATCGGTGGTGCTAAGGTTTCTAGCAAAATAACAGTTATAGAAAATATGCTGGATGCCATTGACCATCTAATCATTGGTGGTGGAATGGCATTTACTTTTATCAAAGCACAGGGCGGAAAAATTGGCGAATCTTTGGTAGAAGAGGATAAACAGGATGTAGCTCTGCAGATTTTAAAAGCTGCTGAAGAAAAAAATGTACGGGTTCACCTTCCTGTAGACTCAAAAACCACCAAGGAATTTAAAAATGACAGTGAAACCAAAATTCAGTCAATAGACAATATTGAAGATGGCTGGATGGGACTTGATGCAGGTCCGAAATCTCAAATGGCGTTTGCAGAAATCATAGAAATGTCGAAAATTATCCTTTGGAATGGTCCGTTAGGCGTTTTTGAAATGTCAAATTTTGCAGAAGGAACCATAGCAGCCGGAAATGCCATTGCAAGGGCGACAGAAAATGGGGCCTTTTCTCTTGTTGGTGGTGGAGACAGTGTTGCTGCTGTAAAGCAGTATGGATTTGAAGATAAAGTCAGCTATGTCTCAACCGGTGGCGGCGCTATGCTGGAAATGTTGGAAGGCAGAACTTTGCCTGGAGTTGCTGCATTGGAAGAATAGAATCTCACATTTACTAAAATATAAAGCCCTTGACATTCAAGGGCTTTATATTTTAATAATTTATATCACAAGGACATAAAGATAACATTAAAGAAATTGGTCGACTACGGTTGTATTCTCTTTAATTTCTTCTGCTATTAATAAATTGATGTCTGTCAGCAATTTTTGATCTTCAGTAGTAAATGCGTTTGAAGTGTTGGAATCAATATCAATCTGACCAATATTTTTACCATCGACAAATAAGGGCACAACAATTTCAGATTTTACATGTATACTACAGGCAATATAATTATCCTGTGCATGAACATCTTCAACTAGAAATGTCTCATTACTTTCTGCTACTTGTCCGCAAATGCCCTTCCCAAAAGGTATTACGGTGTGATCTGTCTCCTCTCCGTCATAAGGTCCAAGGTGTAAGGTCTTTTTTTCATGATTGGCAAAATAAAAACCAACCCAATCGTAGTGATCAATAGTTTCCTTCAGATAGGTGCAAATCTGCCTCAACTTCTCGGATAAAACAGTTTTTGATTTTAAAATGCTTTCTACTTCTGACAATATTACTTTTGTATCCATTTTTAATTTTTTTCAAAAGTATTTATTCTTTATTATCTCTTGTTGCCGGGCATTTATATAACTTTGTTAAAAAATTATTCTTGTCCGATGGGTTTAAAATCCACAATTCGAAACAACAAAGCCGTCATCAAATTTTTAGGATTATTTTTTGGCAGTTACATTGTCTTGACTCTGCTCTATCAGGCTTATCTCAATTATTTGCCATCCGAAAATTACTATCCGGATTTTATAACACACCAGGTTGCTGAACAAAGCTATAATTTCATAAAACTTCTTGGATACAACACCTATTTCACTAAAGACCCAAACACATCTTCGATGATGATTGGTATAGACAATGCTTATGTCGTAAGAATCATTGAAGGTTGTAACAGCATAAGTGTGATTATTTTATTTATGTCTTTCATTTTAGCCTTCTGGAAAACGCTGAAATCTACTTTGATATTCATTCTTGCAGGTAGTCTGATCATTTATATTTTAAACGTTCTGCGTATTGGTCTTCTAACATTGGGCTTGCATTTTTATCCCGAATACAGGGACTTTTTGCACGATATTTTATTTCCGCTTTTTATCTATGGTGTCGTTTTTTTATTGTGGTTATATTGGATTAAGAATTACAAAAAAACAAAGTGAAATTGAAGAAGCTTCAAACATTTTCCGGCTTTATTTTTGGAGTATTTTGCCTTGCTGCGATCAGATTATTTGAGCAAAGCCTTTTTCATGACCCCTTAATAGATTTCTATCACGGAAATTTCCTTGATGCTGAATTTCCCGACCTGGATTTCTGGGTCTACAGTTTAAATATTAGTTTCAGATACTTCCTTAATACTTTAGCATCATTATTCATAATCTGGATAATATTCAGAAAAAAAAATTATATAAAATTCAGCTTATTGCTGTATGTCTTTCTCTTCGTCGTTTGTTTTACACTTTTCTGGATTATTGAGAATAACATCGTTTCAGAGTATTACATGCGTTTATTTTATGTCAGGCGATTTCTTATTCAACCTTTGCTTGTCATTATTCTGTTACCAGCATTCTATTTTCAACAACTCAACAAAAAGACTGTTCAATAAATGTCTACTAATTTGGTAGGAATTAATATATTTGCTGACTTTTTATAGCTTCATGACAACAGCTGCGTTAATAACTTTAGGAATTATAATCATCGCCATAGTGCTTTTTGCTACGGAGGCTCTTCCGGTAGATCTTGTTGCTATTCTTATTCTTATTGCTTTAGTTCTCACGGGTGTACTTACGCCTCAGGAAGGTATAAATGGTTTTAGCAATAAGGCCACTATAACCGTCGCCTTTATGTTTGTTCTCAGTGCCGCGCTTCTAAAAACAGGTGCGTTGCAGGTATTGGCTCACAGGTTATCAAAATTTTTTAGGTATAAATTTAATGTGGGTATGGTCCTTATGATGCTCATGATCGCTATCATTTCAGCGTTTGTAAACAATACGCCCGTCGTAGCCATGTTCATTCCGGTTGTTATTCAGATTGCGCACACTTCAGGACAAGACCCTGCAAAGATGCTTATTCCTTTATCCTTTGCTTCAATTTTTGGTGGGATGTGCACGCTTATTGGTACTTCAACTAATATTCTTGTAAGTGGTATAGCAGAAGAAAACGGTATTGAAGGACTCAACATGTTCAGTATGACGCCCGTTGCTGTTATTCTCATGGTCATCGGTGTCATTTATATGTCAATTATTGGGATAAAATTATTACCCAAAAATTTAGCCAGTAAAACCTTAAGAAAATCGATCGACTTTAACCAGTACATCACTGAAATAGAATTGCTAGAAAATTCAAACTCGGTTGATAAACAAATCATGGATTCTGAATTGGTCACAGAATTCAATATGGATATTATTGAAATAAAGCGCAGGGATGAAGCATTAAGCATGCCTCAGGGTGATTTTATTCTCAAAGCGAATGACGTATTGAAGGTGAAGTGCCATCCTGAAAAAATAAAATCTCTGAAAGATAAAGCCAAATCCTTTGCTGTTTCTCCGCTAAAAATTGGTGAAGATGACCTGATGGGAAAAAATGCTGCTCTCGTTGAGATGGTCATTACCTCATCATCAGAAATTCATGGCAAAACTTTAGGAGAACTTGACTTCAGGAGACGATACAGAGCTATTCCTATAGCCATTAAACACCGCAGAGATATCATGCAAAATGATTTGTATAATGTGAGACTGAGTGCAGGTGACGTGATTCTTGCGGAAGTAAAATCACATTACATCAAAGAGCTTAAGAAAAAGGAATCAGAACAGGATGCGCCATTTGTGATATTATCTGCCGACTACCTCACGGATTTTAATAAAAAACAATTTATCATGGTAACAGCTCTCATTTTCACCATGGTAGGGCTTGCTGCATTTAATGTAATTGATATTCTTACAGGCTCAATAAGTGCTGTAACTTTTTTGGTGCTAACTAAGGTTCTGAGAATGAAAGACGTTTACCGGGCTATAAACTGGAAAATTATATTTCTTTTAGCAGGCGCACTGAGTCTTGGCCTGGCAATTGATAAAACAGACCTTGACATTATTATTGCAGAATTGATGCTAACACAGTTAAGTCCATATGGTATCGTGGCCATCATTTCAGGGCTTTATATCACTACATCTCTACTTACCGAAGTCATGTCCAATAATGCCTCGGCAGCACTTATGGCACCCATTGCTATTGCCACAGCCACAAGCCTGGAGACCAGTGCTATTCCATTTTTGATCACAATCATGCTTGCAGCCTCTGCAACTTTTATGACGCCTATTGGTTACCAAACCAACACCATGGTCTACAGTGCCGGCCAATACCGCTTCAAGGATTTTTTCAGGGTCGGTATTATACTTAATATTTGTTTTTGGGCAACGGCAAGCTTCTTCATCCCCTGGTATTTTGATCTGATCTAGAGATTTATCCTAAATATTTTAATAATCATCATCCAAAGGAACAAATATTTATAAATTTGTTTACAATACTATGATGATAAGATTAGGGTTTTTCAAAATACAGTTGTCTTATGGGTAGTATATTTTGATCAGAAGTGAAAAAGGTATGGTTATTGAACTTTTCTGATCAAAACCGTAAAACCAACACCAATATGACCAAAAATATTTTAGCAGTCTTAATTTATATAATCTGTTATAACTTAGGAACAGCACAGGAAAAAGCCTTTAAAAACGGAGAATGGCTTAGTTATAAAGTGAAATACGGATGGTTTAATGCCAGTAGAGCTAATATTTCAATTGAAGCAGACTCTATAAATGATAAACCTGTGCATCATATTATTGGTTACGGGAAATCAACCGGCCTGTTGGATGTTTTTTTCAAAGTAAGGGACAGATTCGAAACCTATCTGGACGTTGAAAAAAGTATACCTTACAAATTTGTAAGAGACACTTATGAAGGTGGATATACAAAAGACAAAGAAATTTATTTCGATCACATCAACAACATCGCTACCGTTAAAAATCTCAAAAAAGATACCATACATAAACATAGCTTTAAACCAAATTCACAGGATATGATGTCTGCGTTGTTTTACTTGAGAAACAAGGTTGATGAGAATAACCTCAAAAAGGGGGATGAATTTGAACTTAATATGTTTTTTGATGAGGAAAATTTTGACTTTAAAGCCAAGTTTGTTGGCAAAGAAGTTATAGACACTAAATTTGGTAATGTGCGTTGCCTGGTCTTCAAGCCCTTTGTGAAATCAGGGCGGGTTTTCAAAGAAGAAGAAGGTGTGACCGTATGGATATCCGACGATAAAAACAAAATTCCGATTCAGATTGAGGCCGAACTTGCTGTTGGTTCTCTGGTTGCCAAACTTGATAAATTCAAAGGCTTAAAACATCCATTTAAGATTATGATGTGATAAGTGCAATATCGCTATGTCCTGAAAACACCTTATCTTTGCGCCCTAAAAAATAAATTTAGCATGGCCTTATCTGAACAAGAAATCGTTCGCAGACAGAAGTTAGAGCAACTCAGAAAAAATGGTATCAATCCTTATCCCGCCGATGAGGTAAAAGTTGATAGCAACACCAAATCTATTAAAGAAAATTTTGAAGAAAATAAAAAGGTGTCTGTTGCTGGTCGCTTGATGTCAAGACGAATTCAAGGTAAAGCTTCTTTCGCTGAACTTCAGGATGCCCAAGGCCGAATTCAGGTGTACTTTAACCGGGACGAAATATGTCCGGGCGAAGACAAAACCCAATACAACGATATTTACAAAAAGCTTTTAGATATTGGAGACTTCATCCATATTGAAGGTGAATTGTTTAAGACCCAGGTCGGTGAAATGACGGTTAAAGTTAAAGACTTTAAGCTCATCAGCAAAGCCTTGAAACCTTTGCCTTTGCCAAAAAAAGACAAGGAAGGTAATGAATATGATGGTTTTACCGATCCTGAACAGCGCTACAGACAGCGATATGCAGATTTGGCCGTAAACCCACATGTGAAAGATATTTTTGTAAAGCGCACAAAACTTTTTGCCGCCATGCGGGATTTCTTCAATAGAGAAGGCTATATGGAAGTGGAAACGCCGGTGCTTCAGCCTATTCCCGGTGGTGCTGCAGCTAAACCATTTATCACTCATCATAACGCTTTGGATATCCCTTTGTACCTGAGAATTGCGAATGAATTGTATTTGAAAAGATTGATTGTAGGTGGTTTTGATGGCGTTTATGAATTTTCAAAAAACTTCAGGAATGAAGGCATGGACCGCACACACAATCCTGAATTTACTGCCATGGAAATTTATGTGGCTTATAAGGACTACAATTGGATGATGCGCTTCACAGAACAACTTTTGGAGCATTGTGCAAAAGCAGTCAATGGCACGACCAAAGCCACTTTTAAAGCGCACAACATAGATTTTAAAGCGCCTTATAAGCGAATTTCTATGACAGATGCCATAAAAAAATACACAGGTTTTGACATTACCGGAAAAACCGAAGCTGAATTAAGACAGGCCTGTCTCGACATGGAGATAGAGGTTGACGACACCATGGGTAAAGGTAAGCTGATCGATGAGATCTTTGGAGAAAAATGTGAACCTAACTTTATACAGCCAACATTCATTACAGACTATCCCAAAGAAATGAGTCCGCTGTGTAAGACACATCGTGAAAATCCTGAACTGACCGAACGTTTTGAACTCATGGTTTGTGGTAAAGAAATCGCCAACGCTTATTCCGAGTTGAATGATCCTATCGATCAAAGAGAACGTTTCGAAGAACAATTGAAGCTATCCAAAAAAGGTGATGAAGAAGCGACAGAGTTTATAGATTATGACTTTTTACGTGCTCTGGAATACGGTATGCCTCCAACATCCGGTTTAGGAATTGGTATGGACAGATTAGTGATGTTCCTGACCAATAATCCTTCAATACAGGAAGTGCTGTTCTTCCCTCAAATGAAACCTGAAAGAAAGAAAGTTGAACTTTCTGCAGAGGAAAAAGTAGTCATGGAACTTCTAAAAAATACTGACGTTTTAGAATTGAATGAAGCTAAAGATCAAAGCGGACTTTCTAACAAAAAATGGGACAAAGCCTTAAAAGGTCTTCGCGCCAAAGAACTGGCCAGGGTTGATAAGACGGATGAAGGCTTGTTTGTTAGTAGAATTTAAAAACCGATCTGCATAGAAAGCCATAAGAAAAGTAAAACATACTTTAATATAAAATATGTTCGAATTTTTATTGATACCATCTTGCAGTAAGGAGATTAGCATAGGCTCTTGGTTTTTTGGATTCAACTGAATTGTAGAGTGATTCAGGGATTAAAATTTGATAAAGCGACTTTTGGTGTTTTACTGATTTTTTTTGTTCACAGTTTTACATCACTACAATAAATAATATAGGTATTTTTGTACTCAAATTTATTTTAATGAAAAAGTTTTTTGCCGTTTTAGTCCTGTCAATTTTTATTTTTGGTTCATGTAATAATGAGCCGGTCGAGTTTGAGTTACAAAATTTATGTGAAGAGGCCACGCTAAATTCTATAGTAGCTGCTGAAAATTTAGCAAATGCAGATTCTAATGAATATACAGCATCATGCAACGCTTATAAAGCTGTGTTGTTAGAACAAATAGATCAATGCGGTGATGAATCAGGGATAATACAAGAACAAATAGACGCTTTAGGAAATTGCGAAACTAACACATCTCAACAATCATTTGCATTTATGACTGCCTTTTTTGATGGTATTCAGTATGATGATATGAAACCTAACTTTTTTGGTTTATTAAACAATAACGCTGTAGGCGTAGTAACCTTTCCCAATAATGAGGTAAATTTTTTAAGAATACAGGGCAATAACACTTATTCATCAGGTACAATAACAAATGAGACAAGAGAAATTGTATTATTTATACCTGAAAATGCATGGCAGGTCGGCACTTATGATATGACAAATTACGCCATAAATCCTAACGATAATGAACAAGGCTTAACAGAAGCTCTACCACATGTAGATTTAAATTTCTTTTACGAGGATGGCTCTTCAGCTTTTGCTTTAGAGACAGGAGGAACACTCACCGTTACGGAGTTTGATCTTGAAAACAAAGTCATATCAGGTACTTTTGAGTTACCATATAACAAAACAGATAATGACGGTCAAATAAGCGGTCCTTTTGATCTCACAAATGGTACTTTCAATTATTCATTAGATGATGAATTCTTTGAATAAAATTCTTAGTTGATTTTAAAACGCATTTGGAAATAATTTTTTATTTCAAATTTAGTGAAGAGATAAAAGACTAATTAAAAATAAGCTCTGATTCATTTTACGAAAACGATATAGTTTGATATTTTTGCAAAAAAATAAAAAACTAATCATGCCAACCTTACAACACATCGATGTTCAGTTGTCTGAACAAGCCAAAATGAGTAAAACCGCCGCTCAACTCATCAAAACCGTTCAGCATTTATGGTTTGACAGAGGTGTCGAACTCGTTATTTTTAGAAACACCTTAATTGACAAAAGTGTAGCAGAAGTCCTTGATCTTCATCATTACACGCAAGCCTTTGTAGAAAAACCGATCAGCGTGGTGGATTCCTTAAAAATAGCAGATGCGCTGCTCCTCATGGGAACCCCGCCTGCAAAAATCGACCTGGGAAAACTGACTTATGAATTTCAATTTGAAAGTCAAGAGTATGAAGATATCGATGACTTTCTGGTATCTAAATTAATGGGCATAGAATACCATTCACGAATCACGCCAAGAGACGTTGTTTTGTATGGGTTTGGTAGGATAGGTAGATTATTGGCTCGTGAACTGATGACCAAAACAGGTAATGGCAATCAATTGAGGTTAAGAGCTATTGTCACCAGAGGAGACATTACAAATGAAATCATTGATAAACGTTTATCTTTACTGAAAAGTGACTCTATACACGGTGAATTTCATGGTTCTGTAATCCCTGATTACGATAATAAAGCGCTTATCATAAATGGTACAACCGTTCACCTGATCTCTGCCCATCAACCTGAAGATATTGATTATACAAGCTATGGTATAAACGAGGCTTTAGTTTTAGACAATACAGGAGCCTTCAGAGATAAAGAAGCCTTGAGCAGACATTTAAAAGCGAATGGTATTTCCAAAGTCTTACTTACGGCTCCAGGGAAAGGCATACCAAATATCGTTCACGGGGTCAACCAAAACGACTATGACCTGGATGAACACGATATTTTTTCTGCAGCTTCCTGTACGACAAATGCCATTACACCGGTTCTCAAAGCCATTGAAGATACTTTTGGCATCGAAAACGGCCATCTGGAAACCATACACGCTTATACCAACGACCAGAATTTGGTGGATAATATGCACAAAAAATACCGCCGTGGACGCGCCGCTGCCATCAATATGGTCATTACAGAAACCGGTGCCGGAAAAGCTGTGGCCAAAGCTTTACCTCAGCTTGAAGGAAAACTGACTTCAAACGCCATAAGAGTTCCTGTACCAAACGGATCTTTAGCTATTTTGAAGCTCAATTTAAAATCTGATGTAAGCGTTGAAAGCATCAACGCCTGTATCAAAACATATGCGTTGGAAGGCGATTTGGTTGAGCAAATCAAATATTCGATTAACAATGAATTAGTGTCAAGCGACATTATTGGAAATTCTGCCCCGTCGATATTTGATAGCAACGCCACGATTTCGGAACATCCCAAAAGCTGTATTCTGTATGTCTGGTATGACAATGAATACGGCTATAGCCATCAGGTGATTAGACTGGCCAAGCATATTGCGAGAGTGAGAAGATTTACTTATTATTAGTAAAGTGTTTTAAAATAAATTTTGCGAAGCTGTCTCAAAACCTAAGGCTTAGTCATTCTGAATTCATTTCAGAATCTTAGTCAGTTTATTTCCAATGTCTCGTCCTAAAATTGGTTGACATTTTTTTTATTTGTATCGATTCAAAGTTAATAACTTTTTTTGGTTGATAGTTTTCATTTTAAAATATTTGCATTGCATCGATGAAGCGGAGTGCAGCTCTGCTGGGGAGCAACTGCACAAGGAATAGTCGATAGCCCGTATAGCGTAATTGCTTAAAATAGGCGTCTTTATTTAGGCGTCTATTTTTAATATTCATACATTTTTCCTACTACGCGTTCGGTTTCATTCCTTGAAAACCCATTATCATGTATGTTTTCAGGAGTATCATACTTCAGACTTTGATGTGGTCTATAAGTGTTATAAATCACTATTATCTCGTTTAGTTCTGTGCGGCCGCTGCTTAAAGATTTACGATTTAAATCATTGAGCCATTCTTCTTTTAAAATTCCATTTAGTCGTTCTGCAATAGCGTTTTCCTGTGGAGATCCAGGACTGGTCATGCTAATCCTTACGTTGTTCTTATTAAGTCTTTCAACGTATTTATGAGAACAGTACTGCACTCCTCTATCTGAATGATGTATGAGGTTTAAAAACTTACCCTTATTGTTTTTAATGGCCATTTCTAAAGCTACTACTGCAGAGTCTGCTTTTAAATCATCACTTAAGCTCCAGCCTACAATTTTTTGAGAATAGGCATCTGTTATCAGATACAGATATAAGGCCTTATCATCACTAATTTTGATATAGGTAATATCACTAACCCAAAGCTGATTTGGAGTTGTAATGCTTTTATTTACAATTAAATTATCATATTTCCTTAACCAGTGGTGACTGTTTGTGGTAAAAAACTTCCTTTTACGTTTACGAACAAGCATATTGTTTTCCCGTAGTAAGTCAAATAGCTTATCACGACCTATTTTAATATTTACACATTGTAATTCTTCATTGAGTAAATAATGAAGCTTTCTAACACCCCATCGTTCTGTTTTTGCTTTTTTTCTAATAGCTCTGACACCTTCCAGAACAATTTGTTCATTTAAGGTAATTTTTTCTGCCTTTTTTGACTGTTTGTAATAGCCTTGTCTTGATTTGCCAAACAATCCGCAAAGTCTTTTATGACTTACTTTGGAGTATTCTTCTTTGAGTTTTTGGACTGTTTGGCACCAGACTTTTTTTCAAGATCAAGATTATATTGTTCCTTGGCTATTTCAACCATGATCTGGTATGCTCTTCCTTTAAGCTCTGCATATTCAAGCTTAGCTTCCAGTTGTTTGATCTTGTCTTTTAACTCTTCTTTACTTTCGTCTGTACTCATGTTTCGCAATATAGGCAAAGGGTCGCAACCAGCAGTGCGCATTTTAAAACCTGCATATTTACGCATCCAGTCTAAAATAGTAGTATTGCCACCTATATCATAACGTAACCTTGCCTGCTCCTTGGTTAACTGTCCATTGAGAACTTCAGTGACTACTTTACGCTTAAAAGCTTCATTGTAAGTTTTTGATTCTTTCATTTTAATCCTAATTTAAGTTGACTTATTAACAATTTATATGTCAACCTATTTCAGGACATGACCCCGATAGCTATCGGAAGAAACAATCCCGAAGCGTCGGGAGGGATTATCAAAATTAAGGTTTTGAGACAGCTTCCTTAGTTACAGTTGGTTAAAGCGCTTGATTGTTTTAATTATCACGCTTTCTATTGAAGTTTTATTAGCCACTAAAACATTCCGAGTAAAGGTCCTCGCCGTCGCTGCCGTTGTTTCCCCGATACAAATGGCCATAGGCTGTTTTTTGTGGTTTTCGTAATAGGCTTTTACGCCAAGCGGACTAAAGCATAAGACCGCATCAAAATCATTGGAGAAGATTTTGGGGTCAAGTACAGAGTGGTACAGGTGATGTTCCCTCAGATTGATGTGGTTATTTTTCAATAGATTCGGCAACTCATCTCTACGTTGTGCTGAACAAAAAAAGTCAAAACTGCATTCCGGAAAATGCTTTAGAAGTTCTTTCGCCAGCTCAGCGGCATTTTGGGCTACCCAATTGGGTCGTGATCCATAGGACTGAATAAGATTTGAGGTTTTTTCTCCAACACAAAAAACATGCTCAAATTCCAATTGATGCTTTTCAAATGCCAGTTTCACTGCATTCTGACTGGTAAAAATGGCATTCTCGAAATGAATCTTACTTAAGCTGATGTCTGTAGGTTTAATTTTCACAGCCTCATATTCCACCAAACTGATGTCAGAAAGGAAAAAATGTTTCTTTAAATTGGGTGGTAAAATTTTAGTGGAAAGGACAAGTGGCATGACTATAATATTCGTCTCAGTTCTTCCATCAATTTATATCCGCCTTCTCTTAAAATGACCTGAGCGCAATAACGCCCAAAATCTTTATGATTTTCAAGTGGCGTACTTTTTTTGACGTGAAATCTTTCCTTTCCGTCAAGGCTTAAAAGCACACCTTCAAAATGTAATTTATCCTCTTCAATTGTTGCCAAAGCGCCAATTGGCGCGGTACAACCGCCTTCCAAAGTTCTCAGAAAGGAACGTTCGACATTCACACAGATTTCGGAATTTCTGTCATTCAATTTAGCCAAGGCTTTAATAACTTCTGGCTTATCTTCTCTGGTCACGGCCAGCATTGCGCCCTGAGCAGGCGCCGGAATCATCCAGTCCAGGTACTGAATGTTTTGAGGCATGAGATCAATGCGCTCCAATCCTGCTGCAGCAAAAATAGCTCCATTCCAGTCAGAGTCTTCTAATTTTTGCATTCTGGTATTGACGTTTCCTCTCAAATTACTGACCTTATGATGAGGGTATTTATTAAGCCATTGGGCTTTTCTTCGCAAACTTCCTGTGGCAATATGGCCATTTTCTGATTCGAGGAACTGCAGACCTTTATGCACTAACAAGTCACGATGATTTGCACGTTTTAAGACAGCACCTTGTACAATGGTCTTTGGCAACTGTGTCGGCACATCTTTCATCGAATGTACTGCAAGGTCAATATCACCTTTGATCAAGGCCACATCAAGACTTTTGGTGAATATACCCGTAATACCCATTTCGTAAAGTGG
Organism: uncultured Psychroflexus sp.; assembly: GCA_913062845.1. Taxonomy (GTDB): domain Bacteria; phylum Bacteroidota; class Bacteroidia; order Flavobacteriales; family Flavobacteriaceae; genus Psychroflexus. Next base: position 32,643 of record CAJXVZ010000012.1, on the reverse strand, counting down.
TACGTCAAGGTTGAGGTCACCACTGGATTTTACAGGATGTAACCTGCTGTCAATACCATTGTCTTTCAACTTTTGTTGTACAGTTTTGGCTTGCCAAAGAGCGAGTTCGCTGTCGCGTGTACCGATTATTAATGGTTGCATGTCTTCAAATCTGATAGAATTCAAAAGTAACGAATTTAGTTTGTTTAGATTTTAGAAGTCATGATCATTTTGACATCAGACCTTCAGAAATTTTTCTGCATAAAATATTTACATTTTCAAATCAAACTTTTTGGCAACTAATACCTATTTTTACAAAAAAATAAGGCTCATGTCTCAACCCTCTAAAATTTGGTTATCCTCGCCGCATATGGGTGGCACCGAATTAGATTACATAAAAGAAGCTTTCGATATCAATTGGATTGCGCCGCTTGGTCCAAATGTGAATGGTTTTGAAGAAGATATTCAGTCGTTTTTGAACACAAAAAAACCTGTGGCAGCCCTCAGTACAGGAACTGCAGCCATCCATCTGGCTTTGGTTCAACTCGGCGTAACGCATGGTGATGAAGTTATTTGTCAAAGCTTTACTTTTTGTGGATCAATTAACCCGATCATCTATCAGGGTGCTACACCTGTTCTTGTGGACAGCGAACCTGTGACATGGAACATCTGCCCAAAATCTCTCGAAACTGCAATAAAAGACAGAATAGCAAAAGGCAAAAAACCAAAAGCAATTATTGCTGTTCATCTGTACGGCATGCCTTGTCTGGTTGATGAAGTTACTGAAGTTGCCAAAAAATATGAAATACCTATCGTTGAAGATGCGGCCGAAGCTTTGGGTTCAACCTACAAAGGTCAGAATTGTGGAACCCTTGGAGAGTTTGGCGCTTTGTCCTTCAACGGGAATAAAATAATAACCACCAGCGGTGGTGGTGCCTTGGTTTGTAAAGATGCCGATGCCAAACAAAAAACTGTTTTTTATGCTACTCAGGCCAGAGATGATGCGCCCCACTACGAACATACACACATAGGGTTCAATTACAGAATGAGCAATATCGTTGCCGGTATTGGTCGTGGACAGATGCAGGTCTTAGCCAAACACATAGGTTATAGAAGAGGAATGAATGCTTTTTATCAGGATTTATTTAAAAACATAGAGGTTGTAAAGGTTTTATCCGAACCAAATGAGGATTATTTTTCAAATCATTGGTTATCTGCAATTACAGTTTCAAAAGAGGCCAATTTTACCAGAGAAGACCTAAGGTTGGCACTTTGGGAAGATAATATTGAAAGCCGTCCATTGTGGAAACCCATGCACATGCAACCTGTATTTAAAGATTTACCCTATTACGGCGGAAAGGTTTCTGAGGATTTATTCGACAGAGGCTTGTGTTTGCCATCCGGTTCTAATCTTACTGAAGAAGAAAAAGAAAGAATAGCTTATAAAATAAATGAATTTTTAAAAAGCCATGGACATATTTAAAGCGATAATTGAAAGAAGATCAGTTTATCCGCATCAATTTAAAAATAAAACCGTTGAAGATTCTATTATTGAAAAACTTTTAGAACTGGCAAATTGGGCACCAACGCACAGGAAAACTGAACCCTGGCGGTTTAAGGTGATTACAGGTGGTTTTAAAGAAAAAGCCGGTGAGTTTTTCAAGAACATATATTTGGAAACTACTGAAAACCCCAAAACATTCAAAGCTAAAAAAATTGCTGAAAAATTCACCCAATCCAGCCATGTCATTGCGGTTTGCATGCAAAGAGATCCCAAAGAAAGTGTACCGGAATGGGAAGAAATAGCAGCTACGGCCATGGCCGTTCAAAATATGTGGATTGCTTCCCATAGCCTGAAAATTGGGATGTACTGGAGTACGCCATCTTTTAAAAACAAACTTGATGAATTAATACCTTTCAATGAAGGTGAAAAATGCCTTGGTTTTCTGTATTGTGGGTATTTTGATGAACAAACTGATTTACTTGAAAGACAGAGTGAAATAAAACAAAAGATCAGCTGGCACAAATAATTTGGTTGAAAAAACCAGACTTTATTTAAACATCCTTATCTGAATATTTTTACCAGGTCACCTGATTATCTTTCAATTTATACTAAAATGCGAAAGTATAGAGAATAGAGATAATAGTTATTATAACTAAAGGATTTAATGCTTTAGTTTATAAAGCGTTTTTATCTCAAACCTAATCTTAATGTGTTTTTAAAATATCTTCTTATCTGACATTATCACTTAAAAACCTGTCTGGATTATAAAAATGCAATGATTTAATTTGTTATTAGTTCAGTCTGCTAATTATCATTATAAAAGGTCACCAGACCTCTTTTGGTTATATCTTAAAAATACTTGAAAAAAAGTGTTTTTTGTGATGGCTTTTTCAATTGGAAAGTCTTAATTTTATATTAATTTTCTACAAGACCTTATTGTAGTATTTTAAGCGAAATATAACCCTTAGCATTTATTTGAAAATATTTAAATTTCCAGTAACCTCATGAGACAATTATTTTTATTTGCCCTGATTTCTTTTTATGTCAATACCTCAGCTCAGGAAAAAATTCCCTTCATCAATCCGGATGACGTTTTTACTGAATCTGAAGAACAAATAGCTGAAGAAAAACTTGAAGAATCACTTACTACTCTAAACAAAATCAACAAAAACGATTCCCTCTATCTTACCTCTATGTTGAGGAAGTCCTATTATCTGTTACAATTTGATGAATTTGAAAGAGCCATCGATACTATCGATAAAGCATTGTCAATTTCTAATGTCAAAGAGCCTATTGTTGCCTCCTTATACAATAACAAAACAGTTGCTTATATCAATTCTGAGCAGCCTGAAAAGGCCCTGGAAGTAGCCGATGAAGCACTAAGCTTTTATCCGGTAAGTTATTTATTGAATTTTAACAGAGGTCTGGCTCTGGAAAATGCAGGCCAAAGTAAAAAAGCTTTGGAAGCTTACCAGGCTTCAGCAAGGTACAATCTCTTTTATGCTAAACCGCACTTAAGAATAGGAAACTTATGTTACGAGCAAGGCTTATTTGCTCAGGCTCTCATGAGTTTTAATATGTTTTTGTTGTTTAATCCTGATGGTGCAGATTCAGGCAATATATTATCCTCTTTAAACAGAAACGTCCAGACCATATATCCGGACAAAGATCCTGATGTAGTTTTTTCTGAGGATGATTCCATTTATGAAGATCTGGACTTGATCTTAAATGGGCACATCGCTCTTAATGATGATTATGAAATTAACAGTGATATTGATAATCCGCTTTCAAAACAATCCCATGCCATGATCTTACAACTTAAGGATATCGAAAACACGGATGATTTTTGGGGGAAGATTTATCAACCACTTTATGAATGGATACTGGAAAACAATTATTTTGAAACTTTTTTATACACAATAAATTTTAGTACAGACAACAGAGATCATAAAAAAATCATAGATAGGAAAATAGACGATATCACAGCTTTTTTACCTGAACTAAGACAAAAATGGTATGATCTGATTTGTGAGAATGAAGTCAGTATAAATGGTGAAAAAGAAATAGTTACATTTAATTATTTTGATGGCGGACTCTTATCGTCCTATGGTAAAATAGAAGACAATCAAAACGTCGGCGACTGGTCATTTTTCTATCCTGCCGGTAATATTAAGGCCAAAGGGTCTTACGCGGATGGTGAACAGTCCGGGGACTGGGTTTGGTATTACGAAAACGGCAAAATAAAAGAAAAAGGAAGCTTTGTAGAAGGACTCATGCAGGGAAGTAATACAAGTTTTCATGAAAATGGGCGCTTACACATAGAAACTGAACTCAAGGATTCCAAAATTGATGGTGAATACAAGTACTATTTACCATCCGGTGCTCTAAAACAAAAAAAGTTCTTTAAAGATGGTAATTTATCTGGGAAATACACAGCGTATTTTAATGTCGGAGAATCAATCCCTGAATTTGAAGCCGAATATTTAAACGATACTATTATAGGTGTTTACAAGGAGTACTATGCTACTGGCCAGTTATATGAAGAATCGTTTTACGATGAAGGACAGCTACAAAAAAAGAAAAAGTATTTTTTTAATGGCGAGCCGCTTGAGGAGGTTAATTATAAGAATAATAATCTGGATGGTCCCTATGTGCAATATCATCTTAATGGCAATTTATCTCAGGAAGGTCAGTTTTCTGAAGGCGAATATACAGGAGCCTGGAAATACTACTATCCGGATGGTGTTCTGAAAAATGAATTTGAATATATCAATGGTAAGATCGATGGTATATCAAAGTTTTATGATCAGGATGGGATCTTGCACTATGAACTGGAATACAGAAAAGGCATTATCATAGCCTATAAATATTATGACAAAGAAGGCAATATCATCATTGAGGATAGAAAAAAAGGTGGTGAATTCTTTTACAAGGCCTACAATCCTAATGGCACAGTATTGGCTGAAGGTCTTTATGACATCAAAGGCGGCAAGAAAGGAGAATGGTTGTACTATTCAAATTTTGGTGTTCTGGAAGGCAAAGGCAACTATACTGATGGCGAACTTGACGGTGAGTATACTTTATATTTTGAAGATGGTAGTATTAAAGAACAAAAAAACTACTCTGAAGGAAAACTTGATGGTTATTTCGTAAGCTTTCATCCCAATAAAAACATTAAACAACAGGGTTGGTATAAAGAAGATGAAGAACACGGGGAATGGAAAAACTATCTTGCAGACGGCACTCTTTCTAGCACTTTGTTTTTTCACAAAGGCTTATACCATGGAGATGCTGTAAGTTACACTGCAGAAGGAGACATCTACTATATTTCTACTTATGATTACGATTCATTTATAAAAGAAGTCACTTACAATAAAGATGGAGAAAGCGAAGTAACCTTTGATTTTCTCGAGCCCGAAAAAACCCATAAGAACAAACAATACTTTCCGGACGGCAAAATAAAGTCTGTCGTGTCATATGAAAATAAAATAAAGCATGGTCCGTTTCAGGTTTTCAGGCCAAACGGCGTTGTGGATTATGAAGGCAACTACCTGAATGGCAGATTACACGGTGAATATAATTCCTACTATGATAATGGCCAGCTGGAATATGACAGTAAGTACATTAACGGTAACCTTCATGGTAAGCAAACAGATTATTATGAAGATGGCAGCATAAAAGAAGTTGAATATTTTGAATACGGTAATTCTACAGGTACAGAGACCTCCTATTATGAAAATGGTAATGTCAAAAACGAAAGGTCCTTTAAAGACGATGAAATCCACGGCAGGTATACATTTTATGACAAGCATGGTAACCTGCAGCTTATAAGATTTTACGATCACGGTGAGATCATTGGATACAGTTACCTGGATAGTGAGAAAAAAGAAGTGGAGATGATACCTGTTATACACGGTAAAGGCAAAGTGAAAAGTTATTATGACAACGGAAAAATTGCCAAGGAAATGGAGTATTACAACGGCAATTTCACTGGTGTTTACAAAACCTATGCTTACAATGGACAAATCCTGGAAAAGATCTTATTTTTTGAAGGGACCTATCACGGACCAGTTGAGTACTTTTACGAAAATGGCGCCAAAAAATTTGAGGGCAATTATATTTACGGAGAGCCCGATGGCGAATTAAGAAAGTACCACGACAATGGCCAGCTTAAGTCTGTTGAAAACTACATCCTTGGAGACAGATCAGGAACCTTTGAAGAATTTGACAAAAATGGCAAGCTTATTAAAAAAGCCACTTACTACAACGACAAAATGACTTCAATACAAACTTATTAAAATATGCGTATTTCAATACTATTCCTGGGGTTACTACTAAGCATTACATGCTTTTCTCAGGAAAACGAAGAATTCAAAAAGTATAAAAAATTGTATCCTAATGAAGACTATGTAAAACTTCAGCAGAATATCAATTACAATATAGAAATTGAAGACAAAAACCTGAAGATCACAAAGTCTACTCACGAACAGGAACTTTTTCTGGATGAAACTGCGACTCATAACAGGAAACAATCACTTTGGTATTCTACATTTACCGAGCTTAAAGACATTGAAGCCGCCACGCTTAATCCAAAAAACAGTCGAAATGCGTATAAGTCGACCAGCGTTGAAGAATTCAATGAAAAAAATGACCTGGATGATACCTTTTACAATGATTCCAAAAGCCTGAACTTTCTTTATCCGGATCTTAAAAAAGGGAGCAAAACAGATTTGCGCTATACTTACAACATCAAGAACCCGAGGTTTTTATCGCCCTTCTACTTTGGAAATTTTTACCCTTTTGTTGATGTTAACGTAACTATTGAAGCCGATGAAAACGTAAAACTGGATTTTAAGTATTTCAATACAGATACTTTAGATATAGATTTTGAAAAAAAACAAAAAGGCAGAAGTATCATATATTCATGGCGTGCCAAAAACATTAATGCATTTGAGTATGAAGAAAACGCCCCTAATTTCAAAAGCATATTACCACATGTCATTCCTATTATACGTTCTTATACCACAGATGAGGGTGAAAAAAAATTGCTGAATGGCGTCGAGGATCTTTATAACTGGTACTATTCGCTGGTTAAAGACATCAACCAAACTCCTGCTGATGAAGACCTGGTTGCATTGGTCCAAGACCTGACAAAAGGTAAGACCTCCAATCTGGAAAAAGTCAAGGCATTATACTACTGGACACAACAGAACATAAAGTATATTGCTTTTGAATATGCTCTGGGTGGATTTATTCCGAGGGAAGCCAATGATGTATTCAGAAAAAAATATGGAGACTGTAAGGACAATTCCAGTATCCTTCAAAAAATGCTTGAAATTGCAGGACTGGAAGGCCATCTCACCTGGATTGGCACAAGAAGTATTCCATATACTTATGAAGATGTCCCAACACCTGCCGTAGATAATCATATGATTCTGTCCTACAGGGAAAACGATAAAATCTATTACCTTGACGCTACTGGTCGTTATATCAAAATAGACTATCCTTCTTCTTTTATTCAGGGAAAAGAAGCCTTGGTGGCCAGTGGAGCAGACGCTTTCAAAATTGAAAAAGTACCGGTCGTACCCGCAAAAATGAATCAGATCATTGACAGTACTACAGTATACATAGATGGCAATGGTTTAAAAGGGGCCTCAAAAACATACTTTTCAGGATATCCTCTATTCAATCTGTACTATGACCTGGAAAGATTTGACAAACCTTCAGATGTGAGTTCTTATTATAAAAGCAGACTTTTCAAAGGCAATAATTCCTTTTTAATTTCAAATTTTGAGGAATTCAATAAGTTCAGTTATGAAAAAGATTTTTACGTTGTGTACGATTATACGGTTGACAACTATGTGCAAAATATTGGTTCGGAGATTTTCATCAATCCGCATCTAAATCGATTTTTTTCAGGATTCAAAACCGAAGAAGACAGAAAATATTCCAAAGAATATGATTACAAACGTCAATATAATTATACAAATACCTTTCATATTCCTGATGGCTATGTTGTAGAATATATACCTGAAAACGTGAGTTATAGTAATGCATATGTGGATTTTGAAATGACGTATTCCCAAAAAGACAATACAATAATAACTCAGCAAAAAGCCGCAATAAAAACACTTGAACTGGATATTGAACAACAAAAAGCCGCAAATTCTGTTTTTGAAAATGCAGAGAAAGCCTATAAAGAAATTATAATACTAAAAAAACAATAACATGCTCACCCGTTTATTTACAATCTGTTGCCTCTTTTTATATTCTTCTTTTTTTGCTCAGGATATAGTCTATGACACTTACGATTGGGAAGAAAAGCCTTCGTATGAAGTAAAGGACAATACAAAAGACATGCTGGCTTTGAAAGAAAAAATAGTTTCAGAGTACTTGTTTGAAGATGAAGTTTTTGTAGAGTATCTCATTGAACACCGTGTACTTTGGTTAAATGCCGATGATGCCATAGAAGATTACAATAAAGTCTACCTCCCTTTGGAAGGCCAGTCTGCATTGATTGGAAGTAAAGCCCGGGTTATAAATAAAAGCGGTGATATTATAGAGCTCGATGAGTCTAAAATTCTTTCTGCCAGCGATGAGGAAACCGGAAGAACCTACAAGTATTTTGCCTTTGAAGGTATAGAAAAAGGAAGCTTTATAGAGTACTATTACATTGTAAAAAAGTCGCCTTCCATTTATGGCAAACGCCTTTACTTTCAGTACACCTACGACAAATATAATATTGAATTTGATTTGTATTCCCCTCAAAATCTGGAATTTCAGTTCAAAAATTACAATGGATTACCAGAAGTGGAATTGGTTGAAGGCACTGAAGAAAGAAACCACTGGTCTTTCAGACAAGACTATTTGAAAGGTCTGGACAGAGAGGATGGTGCACCTTACGATGCATCAAGAGCTTTTCTGGTTTACAAAATCCATAAGAACAATTACAATAACAAAGTCATCACATCCTATGCTTCAGTTGCTCAGGACTTGTTCTCGTTCTACTTTAAAACTTATGAAAAACGCACTGAAAAAGACTTAGATGAATTTATTGAAGATGCCGGAATAACTTCAGAAATGAGTGATGATGAGAAAATCAGAAAACTGGATTTCTACATAAAGAAAAACTTTTACCTGTCTGAAGCCGGCAACGAATCACTTGAAGATGTGAATAGCATTCTATCCAATAAGGCTGCAAACGACAAAGGACTTGTAAAGCTGTATGTAGCAGCACTAAGAAAGCTTGACATAAAACATGAAATGGTCCTCACCAGCGATCGCTTCGATTTAAAATTTGATGATGAATTTGAAGCCAATAATTTTCTGCAGGAATTTTTAATTTACTTTCCAGGCACAAAAAAATACCTTGCACCCGACAATCTGGGAACCTTTTATGGATTTCCTCCTCCAAGACTTACAGATAATTTTGGCTTATTCATAAAACAGGTTAAAGTTGGCAATTATACCTCTGCAGTAGCAAAAATCAAATATATCAAACCGCTTCTTGCAAAGGACTCGAAAGATATCATGCTAATCAACGTGAGCTTTGATGAAGAAGATATGGCTAAAACAAAAATTAACCTGAAACGTGAAATGACCGGTTATTATGGGATGTATATACATCCGTTTATAGATTTGATACCCGAAGATGATAAAGATGAAGCCCTCAATTCACTGGCCAAAAACATAGATGAGAATGCTGAGGTTGAAGAAAGAACAATCCAAAATGAAAATTCAGAGCTTTTTGGGGTTAAACCCCTGATAATCGATTACAAAATTCTTTCAGAATCCTTTGTTGAAAAAGCGGGTAATAAATATTTATTCAAACTAGGTAACCTTATTGGGCCTCAGGTTGAAATGTATCAGGAAAAAGAAAGAAAGCTGGATTATCAAAATGATTTCAACCGTAGTTATTTAAGAACGATTACCATAGAACTTCCAGAAGGATACAGGATCAGCAATGCTGACGACATCAATATCAGCAACACCTATAAAGATGAAAAAGGTGATGAAATCTATTCATTTCAGTCTTTTTATGAGATGGACGAAAACAAACTGGTAGTCACAGCCAATGAACATTACAGAGAAAATATTGTACCTGTAGATCTGTTCGAGGAATTCAGAAAAATCATCAATAGTGCTGCAGATTTTAACAAGATCACGCTTATTATTGAACCGAAATAAGCTCTTCTTACCCATTTAAAAAATTTTTGACTAGCATAAATAAAGGATCATGGCACTCGTAAACCCGCTTTTACCTGAACACGACGAAAACACCAAAAAACTGGCTGAGTTCTTTAATGAAACTTTGGGCTTTTGTCCAAATTCTGTGCTGACGATGCAACACAGACCAGCTATCAGCCGGGCTTTCATCAATCTTAACAAAGCGGTGATGGCCAATGAAGGACGTGTCACCTCAGCTTTAAAGCGCATGATCGCCTGGGTAAGTAGCAACGCTACGGGATGCAGATATTGTCAGGCCCATGCCATAAGAGCTGCAGAAAGATATGGCGCTAAACAGGAACAACTCGACAATATCTGGGAATACAAAACACACCCCGCATTCTCTGAAGCTGAAAGAGCGGCCTTGGATTTTTCTCTGGCTGCAAGTCAGGTTCCCAATGCTGTAAATGCTGATATTAAAAAACGGCTTTACAACTATTGGGACGAAGGTGAGATCGTTGAAATGCTTGGTGTAATTTCACTTTTTGGCTATTTGAATCGGTGGAATGATTCTATGGCGACAACCATGGAAGATGACGCGATAGATAGTGGTCAGAAATATCTGGCGAAGCATGGCTTTAATGTCGGTAAACACGACGGAAAAAATTACTGATAATTATCCTCAGATGGTTTTCTATTACCTCACAATAGCAATTCAGATCTATTGCATTTATCATTTATTTAAAAATGGCAAAACCATTTACTGGATTTTTGTCATCTTGTTTTTACCTCTTTTGGGAAGTGTAGTTTATCTTGTAACACAGGTTTATAGCAGGAAGAATGCTGAGACCATTCAATCCAATGTAAGCCAGATCATCAATCCAACTAAAAAAATAAAAGACCTGGAAAAGCAGCTTGAATTCTCAGATTCCTACAGAAACAGAATGAATCTGGCTGATGCTTATTTTGAAACAGGAGATTATCAAAATGCCATTATTCACTACAAGGTTATGTTGGAGAATAAGGTTCAAAATGAATTTTATCCCAGAAAACAATTGGTCATTTGCTTTTCAAAACTAGAAGACTATGATGCTGTTATCAAACACGCTGAACGCATAAAAAATAATCAGGAATTCAAAAATTCAACATCTGAATTTTACTATGGCTTTGCCTTGTTTAAAACTGGATTCGAGAATGAAGCAGAAATGCATCTCAAATCTATAGACAGACCTTACTCTAACTATGAAGAACGCCTGGAATTAGCGAAATTCTATCTGGAAACCAATCAAAATGAAAAAGCCAAAACATTGTTAGAAGAAATGGCATCAGAAGCCAATTATATGACAAAACCTAATAGAAAGTTGTTTCGTTCAGTTATTAATGAAGTGCACAATCTTTTAAAAAATAATTTTTAGCTTAAGGTTTAAATACTAATGACTTTTTTTTGTAACATACTTATATATAACACTTTACGTCAAATCGAGTGATTAATTATTTTTCCTTCATAAAAGGTAAAATAATAAATTGCAATTAAACGGTACTCAGTAAAACTATCGAGGCTCATTAACGAGCTCTCGATACAATTTTAGTTTAATCTTTTTCTTAAAAATTAAACTAAAACCACTCGAGCAGACGCTAATTTTTTGATAATTATACTTTGAAACGTAACAATCCATTAAATAAAATTTGCTAAAATTTTCGGGGGCTCGACATGTCAACCTTATTTATGAGGCTTCAGGCTTCAAACAAGAAACCCAAAACCAGAAACATTAAACTTAGAAAATCTACCCCACAATATTATAGCCACCATCCACATGTCTTATTTCGCCGGTAATCCTTGTTCCCGGACGCAGCAGATGCGCCACTTCATAAGCCAGGTCCTGTGGCTGCGCATTTCCAAGAGGACTTTTCTGGGCTGCATGCTCTACGTCTTCGGTAGTTAGCGTAGCTGTTCCGGCTTTACTTCCTAAATAAGTTGAAAATCGAACACAATTCACCCTTGTTCCGTTTTGCCTGCCGAGCTCATCGGCCAACTCAATAGTTATGCGCTCTAATGCGGCTTTGGCTATGCTGATATTTCTGTAAGGATGGAAGGTGACCTTTTGGGCAGCAATATAACTCAAAGAACAGATTGAAGAACCTGCATTTAACAAACCGTGATTTTTTAAGCTGGCCGTTAGACTGACCAGAGAAAAAGCGGAAACCTCCATAGTATCGCAAAATTCTTCAAAGCTAACTTCGAGTAGGGGTTTTACTTTTTTATTCCTAATGGTCTTATCCATAGCAATAGCGTGGAGAAGCCCATCAATACTTATGTTTTCAGACTTTAACTTATTACAAAAGTCTTCTATACTTTCCGGCAAAGTTACATCCAAAACAAAGGTTTTGACGTCCTGGCCTAATTCTTCTTCAACACTGTTTTTAAAATTTTTATAGCTTTCATTCAAAAAAGCCTGTGCACGATCTGACAGATCAGTATGAAACTGACTAACGCCTAATCCGGTGCAGATCACTTTTCCGTTATTTTTCAAAATTTCTTTCGCAACATACATTGCCAGTGAATGCTTATCTGCAATGCCTGTGATGATATAGGTTTTTCCTTTGAACATTATCTAATTATTTTTCTATTGATGATTACTCTGCTTAATGTCATAAATATTTACCACTTATACAAAGCCGTTCCCCAGGTCCAACCCGCACCCACCGCAGCAAAAAGCAGATAATCGCCTTCTGAAAATTTTCCGGCTTTATGGGTTTCGTCAAATACCAATGGTATTGTAGCACCCGAAGTATTTGCATACTTATCCATGTTTGTAGTTACTTTTTCAAACGGTAACCCTATTTGTTTTGCTATACTTTTTAAAATACCAATACTAGGCTGGTGAGGAATCATGTAGGCTAATTGATCAACCTCAATACTATTTCGCTTCAAAATTGCATTTATTGACTCTGGCACAACTTTGGTGGCCGTATTGTAAACTTCCTTCCCATTCATCTGAAAGTAATGCTCCTTATTCTTCACACTCTTCTTGGTCGCCGGATTTTCTGAACCACCACTTGGAATGGTAAAATGTTCCTTTCCACGACCATCACTGTGCAGATCAAAATCAATAAAACCTTTATCCTCTTCCGTGTAACTCAACACCATTGCGCCTGCACCATCTCCAAAGAATACAGAATCTCTCCTTTCCCAGTCGGTTATCGTCGAAAAAGTATCAGCTCCAATAACCAGAACATTATTGTATCTGCCGGTTTTGATAAATTCATGCGCTACAGAAATTGTGAATAAGGCTCCTGAGCAAACAGCTGCGACGTCAAATGCAACGGCCTGATAGGACTCAAGTTTTTCCTGTACAAAGCACGCACAGGACGGCGCCTGTCTGTCCGGTGTTGTTGTTGCTACAACGATCATGTCAATATCCTTTACTTCAAGCCCTGCATCCTTTATAGCTTCAAGACCTGCTTTAGCGGCAAGATCTGAGGTTGTTTCATCTTCTACGATCCTTCTTTCCTTTATACCCAGCGTGTTGTAAATCCACTTATCATTAGAACCAACCCTGTCAAAATATGTGTTTGGTATGACCTTTTCAGGTGCATAAGAGCCTGTCCCTTTTATAAAAACGTTCCTTGACATTCTTTCTGTTTTAATAAATTAACTGACAAATCTATAAAAAATATGTAACCAAACTGAAATCTATTCAATTTTATGATTTATAACTCTTACTATTCAGAAAATAGTGATGTAAGCGTTTACATCAAATTGTTGCTATTGGTATTAAATAATTTTATATATCTTCACAACGAAAACGTTTGAAAACCTGCACTCAAACCTTAGATGTCCGGGGATTGGGTACAAATAAGTCGAATAATTTTAAAAATTAAAAAATGCTATCTGCAATTACTTTCATTGGCTTTACGGCATTGGTCGCTATAATTTCCTGGTACGCTACAAGAAAAACAGACGAAACCTCAGCAGATGGTTACTATCTCGCAGGTCGTAGTCTGGGAGCAATTACAATTGCGGGATCTCTGCTGCTTACAAATTTGTCTGCTGAACAGATTGTAGGACTTAACGGAGCTGCGTTCAAGGAAGGTCTTATGGTCATGGCATGGGAAACACTGGCTGCAATCGCCATAATATTTGCAGCTATATTTTTGCTGCCTAAATACATGCAATCCGGAATAACCACAATACCGGAATTTATTGAAAACAGATTTGACAAGCAGACCAAAGCACTTTTATCCTTATTATTTTTAGCAGCGTACACCATTGTTTTACTGCCAACGATTTTGTATTCCGGCTCTTTGGCTTTTAGTACAATGTTTGATCTGCCTCAAATTTTAGGTATTTCAGATTGGAGTGTGATCTGGATTTGCGTATGGAGTATAGGAATAATTGGCGCTATCTATGCGATCTTTGGAGGATTGAAAGCGGTTGCCGTTTCCGACCTGATCAATGCGATCGGTTTACTTATCGGAGGTTTGCTCATTCCGGTGTTTGGATTATTGCTGATAGGTGATGGCAGTCTAGGTGATGGTATTACAAGTTTATGGAATGACAATCCTGAAAAATTTGAAATGCAGGGTGCTGTAGATTCGTCCATTCCCTTTGGAACTATTTTTACAGGTATGATGTTGGCTCAGATTTACTACTGGGGTACCAATCAATCTATCTTACAACGTGTGTTTGCTGCAAAAAGCCTCAAAGAGGGACAAAAAGGTATGCTCCTTGCAGCACTTGTAAAGTTTATAATTCCCGTAATTGTTGTTATACCGGGGATTTTAGCCTGGCATATTTTTGGAACCGAATTAGATAATCCTGACGAAGCCTATCCGGCACTCGTAAAAAAGGTCCTGCCAACGGCTTTTGTAGGTTTTTTTGCCGCAGTGCTGTTTGGGGCCATTCTAAGTTCTTTTAATAGTTTACTCAATAGTAGTGCGACATTGTTTGGGTTTGACTTATATAAGCAGTATTTTAAAAATGACGCTACTGAAAAACAAACTGTATCGGCGGGAAAACGATTTGGACTTATCGCTGCACTTATTTCTATGATCATTTCACCATTTGTTGCTTACGCTCCGGATGGTTTGTTTAGTTATATCCAACAGTCTCTGGGTAGCCTGAGCGTTCCCATTTTTGCAGTTGTCATTGTAGGTGTATTCACAAAAAGAGTTCCTGCTTTAGGCGCAAAACTGGTATTGACAGTCGGCGTTGGCTTGTATTTGATCAGTTTAATTTTCCTAGAACCATACTTTAGAGAAACTGCAGTGAATGAGGCCATAGCAAATGGTATAACCAATCAAAGTGAACTCAGCATTATAGAGGCTGAAGCATATCCACACTATCTTCATGTCATGGGCATCCTCTTTGTCGTAAACATTCTTGTCATGCTCATCTTAGGAAAACTAAAGCCAATGAAAAAAGCTTATGTTTTAGAAATAAAACAAAGCATAGACGCAACGCCATGGAAATATTCAATAATTTGCGGAATACTAATCTCACTTCTGGTCATAGGCACATATGTCGTATTCTAAATCCAAAACGCTTATGCTTTAAAAACTGCGTGAAACTTTAATAACATGAAGATTAAAAAGCCAAAACTGTCCTTCTGGCAAATATTTAATATGAATGTTGGATTTCTTGGAATCCAGTATAGCTTCGGCTTGCAACAAACAGCTATCAATCCTATTTTTCTGTATCTGGGAGCACCGGAAGATATGCTGCCCATTCTCAACATTGCCGGACCTGTAACAGGCTTAGTGGTTCAGCCCATAATTGGTGCCATGTCGGATAAGACCTGGTCACCAAGATGGGGCAGAAGAAAACC
Organism: uncultured Psychroflexus sp.; assembly: GCA_913062845.1. GTDB lineage: Bacteria > Bacteroidota > Bacteroidia > Flavobacteriales > Flavobacteriaceae > Psychroflexus. The sequence goes on along the minus strand of CAJXVZ010000012.1, from coordinate 17,166 downwards.
TTATTTTTTAATTGGTGCTCTGCTGGGGAGTTTGTGTTTATTTGCCTTTCCAAACAGCCCGGTACTTTGGTTTGCAGTAGGTTTACTTTGGATTCTCGATGTTGGTAACAACATGGCCATGGAGCCTTACCGGGCCTTCGTAGGAGACAAACTTCCAGAGAAACAACTGAGTCTTGGCTTCCAGATGCAAAGTTTGTTTGTTGGTGCAGGCATCTTATTAGCCAATGGATCCATTATTTTATTTCAAAACTGGTTTGGTGGAGATACTGAGGTGGTTGGAAAAATACCTCAATGGCTATATTACTCTTTTTATATCGGCGGAATTTTATCGATCACCACAATTTTATGGTCTGTACTCAAAACGCCTGAAATCCCTCCTTCTGAAAAAGAACTGGCAGAAATTAATCACAGTAGAAATCAGGGTCTGGCACATCGCATTAAAGAACCCTTTTCTGAAATAACCGAAGCTATAAAAGCTATGCCAAAATTCATGTGGAAGCTTTCCGCTGTATACCTGTTCCAATGGTATGCATTGTTCGTTTACTGGCAGTTTATTACGCCTCTGTTTCGCCAGACTTTAGATTATACAACTTCAGAAGCTGCTGCCCAGGCGGCTAAAATGAATACGACTTACAATATCGTGACCATGCTTGTAGCTTTGGCTTTGGTGCCTCTTACACTTCGTTTTGGGAGCAGAAAAGTATATACTTTAAGCTTATTGTGTACAGCTATTGCCCTGTTTGCAATTCCAAATATTGAAGATCCAAATTTGGTTTTGATTCCAATGCTGCTATTTGGCATAGGCTGGGCTGCGATGATGGGTATACCTTACAGCATGGTTTCCAGAGTTGTACCTCAGGACAGACGTGGTGTTTATATGGGAATCCTGAACATGATGATCGTGATTCCTATGGGTATTCAGACCTTAACCTTTGGCTCAATATACAAATATCTGCTCTCAGGAAATGCAGTTAATGCTATGTTCTTTGCAGGTGGCTGTTTCAGTATTGCCTCAATTTTGGCATTACGGTTAAAAGTTAATAAGGCAAAAAATTAAGTATGAAAACTGTTTTAATTTATTAAAATAAATAATTTCATTAAGAAGATGAAAACCATAAAAACTAAATTGTTGATGGCTGGCTTTTTTTGTTTAATGCTCTCTTGTGAAAAGGACTCAAACCCGGAGATATTAAAACTCAAGGTAAGTGAGACGCTGGCGGCATTAGAAAAAGACGAAGATACCGACAAGGACAAAAAAATCACAAAAGACGATACAGCCGATAAAGTTTTCATTGCCAAAACTGTGGATGGTCATGAAGTAGAAGTAAAAACCACTTACCACCTGTCCAACCTTTTACAGGAACTGGCAATCGCTAAAACAGCAGGACTTGAAATAGTTGAAATTCCTTTGAGCAAAATTGAAGAAGAACCATCTGAAAGGATATCAAGACTCATTAAAACAAAATACTGGGACAATTTGACCAGAAGAGTCGATAAGCAAGGCCTTGAACGCATTCTCACCGACACAAAAACATCTGATAGTCTGACAAGAAGACTTTATGTACCATCAACAGATAGTATGGGAATTGCCTATTTTAAAGCACTTGAAAACGATTTTGAACGCTTTGAGGTCGTCATTCTTCCTGAAGATATATCACCGGAATATGTAAAATCTATCAACGACAAACCAGGGATTTTAAGTTTGAAGCTAGAGGATAAACAAGGCGTACCTTTCGTTGTTCCCGGAGGTCGTTTCAATGAAATGTATGGCTGGGACTCTTATTTTGAAAGCATTGGGCTCAACATAGACGGTAAAGCAGACCTTTCCAAAGCCATGATAGAGAACTTCGCTTATCAAATTGAACATTATGGTAAAATCCTGAACGCCAACAGAAGTTATTACCTCACAAGAAGTCAGCCCCCTTTTTTAACTTCATTTATAAGGGAAACCTATCAGACTTTAGGAGAGAATGATAAAAATTGGCTGAAAGAAATGACAAAGGCAGCCCTTGATGAATACTTCAAAGTCTGGATGAATAAAGGTGGCAAACTGGCACCAAATGGACTAAACCGCTATTATGCTGAAGGAATTGGAATTCCACCTGAAACCGAAGAAGGACATTTTGATGAACACCTGGCGATCTATGCGCGGGAAAATAACATGAGCGTTGAGCAATTTGCCAAAGCCTATCAGAATGGCACTTTAGATCAGATGCAGAGCACTGCAAAAACAGACTTGTCTCTGCCAAGTCTGGATGAATACTTTCTGCATGACAGGAGTCTTCGTGAAAGTGGTCACGATACAACCTGGAGATTAGACGGTGTATGTGCAGACCTTAATCCTGTAGCTTTAAACAGCTTACTTTATAAATACGAAAAAGACTTCGCTTACATAATTGCAACCTACTTTGATAACACATTTGAATACAATACTGAAGTTTTAAATGAAAACTACTGGCTGGAAAAAGCTGATCATCGTAAAAAACTGATGAATGATTTGCTTTGGAACGAAAAGGATAAGGTTTACTACGACTACAATTATACCTCTAAAACGCCATTGGTCTACGAGTCTGCAACAAATTACTATCCACTGTGGGCAGAGCTGGCAACCAAGGAGCAAGCTGAATACCTTAAAAACAGTTTGATTGCAAATTTGAAAGCTAAAGGCGGAATTTTAAGCTCTTCAAAAGCCTCTGTAGAAAATTTTGCTACGAGCGATGTCGCCCGACAATGGGATTATCCAAATGGCTGGGCACCACATCAGATGATGATGTGGAAAGGACTCATGAATTACGGGTACGAAAGCGAAGCCCAGGAATTCATTTACCGTTGGCTCTGGATGATTACCAAAAATGCCGCAGATTACAACGGTACCATTCCCGAAAAATATGATGTTGTAGATTGCACTCATAAAGTCTATGCAGAATATGGGAATGTCGGTACCGAATTTGCTTACATTACGCCTTCAGGCTTTGGCTGGATGAATGCATCATACCAATACGGTTTAAGCTTATTAGAGGAACCTTTTAAAGAAAAACTGGATCAACTTATCGATCCTGATGAATTATTTGAGGAAAAATAGCCTGCCTTTTATTTATCATTAAAAAGAGCAGAACGTATTCAAGGTGTTTTGTTTCACTTAGAAATAATTGCTTGGATTTCTTACTTTAAAGTTCTATTCTTATATATTTACAAAATAACTAAGGTAATGATATATGGCAGAGCTTGATATTCTGGTTAAGAGGTTTAAAGAAAAAAATGTAGATGCTTTCGAGGAATTACATAAAATGTACGCTAAAAATATCTGTGGTGCTATAAATGTGATTGTAAATGATGAGACCATTGCTCAGGAATTATGCCAGGATGTTTTCCTTAAGATCTGGCAAAAGGCAGACACATACGATTCTTCCAGGGGCCGATTTTTTACTTGGATCCTTAATATTGCCAGAAACAAAGCGATTGACTACACAAGGTCAAAAGATTTTAAGACCCAAAAAAAGAACCATTCTCTGGACTTATTCGTAAATATATTAGAACGACCAGAAGAAAATAAAAACACAAAAGAATACGAAGGTTTAAGACGCATGATAAAAACCCTTAAAAAGAAATGCGTAGAATTGATTAATGCCTTGTATTTTAAAGGCTGTACCCAAGCAGATGCAGCTGAAATGCTTTCAATCCCGCTTGGAACAGTAAAAAGCAGAAACAGAAATTGTCTAAAAGCGCTTCGTAAAAACCTGGAAAATGACAAATGAAGAATTAATATCATCCGGAGAACTGGAACTTTATGTTGCAGGTTTGCTGCCTGATAAAAGAAATCAGGAAATTACCGAACGCATAGGGCAGGATGAATCTTTGAGAAAAGAAGTTGAAGACATAGAAAATGTTGTTATGCGACTGGCCGGTGAAGCTACAACCTCAAAGAATCAGGAATTTTCAGAAGTCCTGAAAAAGATTGTTACAGACAGAGTTTCTGCTGACACAAAGGTAAGAGCGCTGGATACTGGCTCAAAACAAAAAACCTTCCCGTTTGCTAAGGTAGCCGGATGGGCTGCTGCGGCTGTTCTGCTTATTTTGTTTGGTATCCAATTCCAAAATAATTCTGAGATTACAGAAAGCTTGAATGCTAATGTTGAAAAAAAAGAAGCGCTGAAAGACAGTCTTCAAAAACAAACCTTTGAGTTGAACTATAATGAAAACCTTCTGGCCACGCTGACTTCAGAAAACACAAAACTGATTGAACTGGCCGGTCAGGAAATCTCTCCTGATTCAAAAGTAAGAGCTTATTGGAACACCGTACAGAACAAGGTCATAATAGATGCTAAAGGTCTTCCGGAAGCCCCGGAGAATATGGTGTATCAGGTATGGTCCTTAAAACTTGATCCTCTTACGCCAACCGGCATCGGATTGTTGGAGAATTACAATTCTTCAAATGCTCTTTTTGTATTAGATAATTCAAATGCTTCTGAAGCCTTTGGCATTACTCTGGAACCGGCAGGCGGAAGTGAAACACCTACATTAGAACAACTTTACGTCTTAGGTACTACAAATTCCTGATTTTTTATCTTTTTTCAATTTTTTTCAAAAATTATTTATACACTTAAAACATTGTAAATAAAGTGTTTAAATTCTTAAACTCTTAATTATTTATGCAATCATTAGTTAAAATATGTAAAAAGGAGAACCGAAAGTGAACCTTTTAAAGATATGCTTCGTAAATAAGGGTGAACAAACAAAAATTTAAACACTATGAAAAATTTTAAAACAAAAACAATTTTAATGTTATTTATCACAGTACTCTTATTTACGGGCTGTGATGACGATGATTCTAATCCGGTAAATCCGAATCTGGATTCAAAAACCTATCAGTTATTTGAAAGATCAGATTCCGGTGTATCAGGAATTGCGACTTTTACAGATCAAACTGATGGAAGCGTTCTTGTAGAACTGGATGTAACAGGAACACCACAGGACGGTATGCATCCATCACACATACATTTTAATACAGCCGCTGAAGGTGGAGCAATTGCGGTTTCCCTCAATTCTGTAGATGGTGCAACCGGTACAAGCCAGACTTTTGTATCCGAAACAGATGATGGAACACCATTAGATTATAACGCCTTGCTTAATTTTGATGGTTACATCAATATTCATTTAAGTGCGCAAGATCTTGCTACAGTTGTGGCTCAGGGTGACATAGGTCAGAATGAGTTGACCGGTGAGTCCAAAGCATATACTTTGGAGGAAAGAGATGTTGCAGGAATAAGTGGTTCTGTATTATTTGAAGAAAGAGTAAATGGAGAGGCACAGGCAACTATTACTCTAGATGGCACACCAGACGGCGGAATGCATCCTGCACACATACATGCCAATAGTGCAGCAGAAGGTGGAGCAATACTGTATACATTTACACCTGTTGATGGCACGACAGGAATGAGCTTATCAAACGTTGCGGCATTGGATGACGATACAGCCTTTGGTTATGATGATATCTTAGGAGTTGATGGTTATGTAAACGTACACTTAAGTATGGACGAATTAGCAACTATTGTTGCACAAGGTGATATTGGTCAAAATGAATTGACCGGAGAATCCAAATCTTATTTACTTGATGAAAGAGATGTTGACGGCATAAGCGGCAGCGTGACGTTTGAAGAAAGACTAAATGGCGAAGCTTTAGCTACAATTATGCTCGACGGGACACCAGATGGTGGAATGCATCCCGCACACATTCATATGAATACAGCAGCCGAAGGTGGTGGAATCTTATACACTTTCAACCCGGTAGATGGTACAAGTGGTATGAGCAGATCTAATGTTTCAATGTTAGATGACGGCACGATGTTTGGATATGCTGATGTATTGGATGTAGATGGTTACGTTAATGTACATTTGAGCATGGATGAATTAGCGACAATTGTTGCGCAAGGAGATATAGGTCAAAATGAATTGACTGGAGAATCAATTACTTATAATCTTGGTGAAAAAGATGTACCGGGAATAAGTGGATCTGTCACATTTGAAGAAAGAGTAAATGGTGAAGCACAAGCAACCATTATGCTTACAGGAACACCGGACGGCGGAATGCACCCTGCACATATTCACGCAAACAGTGCATCAGAAGGTGGTCCGATATTGTATACCTTTGGCGCTGTTGACGGCACTACAGGAATGATAAGAACTAACATTTCTGAATTGGATGATGAAACAGCCTTTGGATATGCAGATATATTAGCCGTAGATGGATATGTAAATGTTCATTTGAGTATGGATCAATTGGCAACTATAGTTGCACAAGGAAACATAGGTGCAAATGCTATGTAATTTGTAATTGATTTAGGTTTATTTGTTTGGGAAAAGCTGCCTGTAATGGGTAGCTTTTTTCATTTTAGAGCCTTTGATAAATACTACTTTAATATTCAATAAAGCACTCATCATAAATAGAACATCTATCCTTGGTGGACAGCAACCAAATTTACTGTCAGCTCGTGTCGATCAATTATGAATTTTAGCTTTAATCTGAATATTATAATGTAGATTTATTAAAATACCTCTACTTTCTGTAAATAGGTATTTTAACACCAACAAAAATATCTGTAGTCTGAGATTTATCTGATAGTAAATTGCTAAATACTGAAGCAGAACCTACACTTACAGGGCCAAATCTAAGGCCAGCTCCAAAGGCTGTATCTCCATACTCTCTAAAACTGACAGGTGCGTACACACTGAACAATTTGGTTTCTAATCTCGGAGCCAAAACAATCGTATTGATTATTCTGCTGGCAAACTGATTATTCTGGCTGCTCATGGCCAGATTTGCCTGAGCACTCACTAATATTTTATTTGTAAGTCTGTAATCCAATAGCAAATGTAAAGCCGTGGGCAGTTCTATATTTGCATTTCCAATCTCAGTTGTACTTTGGTAATTTTCATCCAGAAAGTCCTGTACATCGTCAATCTCAGAAACATTTACAGTAGAGTTAAGATCATAAGTTGTGAATTCTGCATCCTCATAATCTATTGATCCGATATCTGTTACTGAAACCGCTAATTTAAATTTATAGGGGTCCTGAAAATACCTGATACTGTCATTATCACGGTTTGGATGATATTCATAAACCAAACCAAGATCAAGGCCAAAACCTGAGGTTAGGTTATCAAAACCGATGTCGGACTGATCAAAATCCTGAGTAGTCCCGTATGTCACAGAACCTTTGGTTGATATTGTTTCTGTGTTTGAAATATATTGCCCCTCAAGATTGTCTGTACTCGCAAAAGCTGAGCCTGCTCCCATTAAATATTTCAGCGTTATACCGCCTTTTATCAAATGCTTTTCACTAGAGAATAAAATTCTGCCATAAGACAAACCAACTTCTGCCCAAGCGTGTGCATTAAGCCTGAGATCTGATGAATTAAAATCAAAATCTTCAGAAGTATTAAAATCATCCACTAAACCTTCAAACAGATTTCCATTGATATTATTGATCTGATAAAAGGTACGAGCCCGACTTATAAGCCCTATACTGCTCTTTTTGTTGATATTGAACATAAATGAAGGACCCACTACATCAACATTACCAAATATATTGTTATTGTTGGTTGGGTTCAGGACAAGATCATTTTCAAAGTCAAAATCACCATTTATGGCATCACTAATGGTTAAATTGATGTAATCACTGCCAAGAAATGCACTACCTGAAACCAGATTAATGTCTGCTTTAAACGGAGAACCGACAATATTTGCCGGGTTAAAAGTCACAGCATGTATTCCGGCATAATTATCAACACTGTGACCTATGTAACTTTGAGCAAAAAAGTTAAGAGGATAAGAGATACATAAAAAAACAACTAGTAATTTTTTCATTTTGAACTTATTTTTAGCAATAATAAAAAAAAATATTAACTAAATGTTAATAGGTACTTGTGGGTTTGTTAATTTTTCTGGTCTAAAAAATTTGGACAATCTTATTTGGTATAAGACTGCCCAAAAGGATAATTGAAAAAAAGGAAAACAAGCTTTTCAAAAGAGATTGGAACTATTAGTTACAATTTTTCACGGAGAAAAATCTAATTTCAAACTTAGAACAATACAGGGACTTTCGAGAAAAAATGTCGTGAACAACAAAAAAGCCGTCATGAGTAACACCTGTATTTATAAAAAAACCTGTAACATCAAGTCACAGGTCTTTTTAATTCTATTGTAATATTGAAAGAGACGTTATGGACTCACAAAATTAATTCCAATATTAAAAAATAATGGATTATCCAGACTATTAACCATTGCAAACTGCTGGTCACCAAAGAATCCTCTAAAAAAGTCGTTATTACCATCCAGTTGGTCTGCATCATAAGACCAGTCCCAGCGGTAACCTGCCTGTACGCTTAACCAGAAATATCCGGTAAGCTTAGTTTGAAACTCTATTTTTGGTCGAACTTCTCCCCTTCTGATCTCAAATGAATTGCCGTCAAATGAATAGTCGTCTATCCTGTAACTTTGGCCTTCGAGATCAAAACCTGTAAGAATAAGGGCGTTTGGATTTATGTTGTATCTCACATAAGCTCTTGCGGGAAATAATATTTCAGTTCCCCACTTTCTGCTTTTTGAAGTCCAGTCGTACATGATCACTGGAACATAGTTTAAATTACCGACTCTGTAAGTACGAGCAATACCAATACCCCAGCGATAATAGTCATTGACGCGTCTACCGTAAACCGCAGCAGCACTGTACCTTATGGTATTCAGAGGCTGAAATTCATCAAGATCATAATTACCACTCAAATCCATCTGTCCCTGAAATACAAGGAATTCTGTTTCATTCATAGGGAAAAAGAACGTGTTGGTCCAGTTGAGATTTCTCAATCCATCTTCGTTAAGTATTTGCCCCAGGCTTCTCACCTGCGTACCATCCGGTAAAGTCACCGGTTGTCTTGGAGAATTCAGGCTTTCTGAAATGTTATAACGGGTATCCATAAAGTTGATTCCTGATTGCCAGACAAAACTACTTTTAGATATGATAGGAATATTTGATCCAAATCTTAATCCCCCGGTAAAGTCTGCTCTTCCGGTTTCATTTATGTTTGGATTTTCCTCATCAACATCAAAGCCACTATCGGGGTTGGACTGAGGAAAACGCACATCCGAAAAATCATACTTATAAGGCATTTGCGCATCAAAACCAAAGCTGATGAATTTTTGAGGACTCATTCCCGAAATGGTCGGTTTAGCATAACGCTTTATTGGTGTATCATCTACTGCACCATAATTGCTGTAATCTTCCTCTTCTTCCTCTTCCTGAGCGGTGGTAAATTGAAAACTTCCCAGAAGTAACAATAAAAATAAGATATTGATATTTTTCATGTTATTTCTTTTTTTCTAAACGTTTCCAGGTATCGGTTCTCCCAAAGGTCTTCACACCTACATATCCTCTGATATCCATTGTATTTTCATCTTTAAGATTTATCACACAATCGTAGGTTGTGCCGTTCTGTGGGTCGTAGATTGTACCATCTTCCCATTCGCCGTCACCCTTATAAACAAAATCTTTCAACATTCTGTATCCTTTAAGTGGTACATCCTGCATACTTTCATCCGGATTATTGACATCCGTTTTAGGCTTCCCGGTCTCAGGATCGTTAGGCTCTCTCAGCCATACAATTTTACCGTAGTATTTATCGTCGATCTTATCAATTTTCACGTAGACTTTACCATTACTGGGTTCCCAAACGCCAACAATAGCATCGGCATCCTGTGCAAAACCTATGTAAGAAAACAAACAAAAGACAATGAGATAAACTGAATTTTTCATTATGATATATATTTAAATTATTATTTTTCGATTTCAATTTCAAAAGTTACGACAAGGCCAAAACTAAGGTCATCAAAGTACTCTTCAGAGATCATGTCAAAATCTGCTACAAATGTAAGCCGCTCATCCTCGAAAGCCTCATCAAAATCTTCCTGAATTTCTGCAATACTCAAGAGGTTAGTTTTTGTAGTATCAAAATTTGACTCAAGCAAAGCAATACGGCTCATCCCACTGTTTTTGGGTTTCATCTCCATTATAACTTTACCTAACTCAGGGTAATCAATACCATCTTTAGGACTTATTTTTATAGTGGTTATACGAACATCTTCGATATCGATTTCGTTACCGGACTGAGGGAAAAGCTCTTTAAGACTGTATTCCCAGGTTGCAGTAGCCGTATTTGGCCCCTGGAATAAAGGTCCTGTCATTTCGAGATCTAAAGCTGGCGTTTCAATGGTATGGGTTTCTGTTTCTGCACTACAGGCATAAAAAAGCACCACAATCAGTATCAGCAAGCCATGTTGTAAAAAAGATTTCATATTTGTTTTTTGTTAAATTGGTATAAATTTAATTTTATTTTTCAATTATGATGATTTTTTAAGAAATAATTGGACTTTTCGTAATTTTTACATTTTTAATAAAACTCTGAAATTTTTAAGTAAAAAAAGAATAATCAAAAATTGCCATAAATTTTACTGTTCAAAAATTAAAAAATTGACTGTTTGAAAGCCAAAACATTTATTTTGCAATCACCTTCGCATTCGACAAAAATGGTGCTGTTTTAAAAATAAGCCATACAATACCTGAAATTTTTAAATATGCCTATTTTCATTCGTCGATACTTTTTAGCTATTCATCTATAGAATAATACCACTTATAGAATAAAAAAATATCCCGTCTTACAAAATTATATTTTTGGATATTAAAACTTTGTCTTTACACAAATTTAAGAAAATATGAATATCCAAATAATTCGCAAAAGCAGCTACAAAAATATTGTTGCGCTTTTTACATTAATTATTTCGCTTTTATCTTTCACAAACACCAATGCCCAATGTGATACATGTGATGTCACTAATCCAAACGGCAACAACGTTACAATACAATCTGGTGAAACGGTCTGTATAACAAGCAACATCAGTGTTAACAAATTAGAACTAAAAGACGGTAGTGTCCTATGTATTGCACAAGGGGCCAGTATTACTGTCGGTAATAACTTTAAAACGCCTAATAATGGTTCAGTAGAAATCAATGTTGATGGAACCTTTACTGTTAATAATACTTTTAACACGCCGAACAATGGTTCTATGGCACTTAATATTGAAGGTAGCATGTTTTTGGGACAGGTTTTCAATATTAAAAATGAAATCATCATCAATAATAACGGTACGCTTTCAGTTTCAGGAAATGTAAATAATAATAGTCAGGCGCTTACAACTATAAACAATTCAGGTACAATAAACTTCAGTTCTCAGTTTAATTCTAACGGCAACAGCAACCTAAGCTTTATCAATTGTGGTACGGTAAATTTATCAGCTGGAATGAACTCTAACAGTGGTGCTGCGATTTTTGTTAACACAGGTCAACTGAACAGTTCGGGTAGCTTTCAATTTGGTGCAAATGGTAGCAATTTTGCCACTTTGGAAAATTATGGAACGATAACTGCTACATCAAATTTTAATATTCAGAATAACTCCATATTATATAATGAAGGTCTGATCAGAATTTTAGGTAACAATAGTAACTTAACCCAAACATGGATCAAAGGCCCATCTAACGGCAAAATCGGTTATTTTGAAAGTAGTAATAAATTAGGAACCAATAATCAAACTGACATTGGTCCGAACCTGAATTTTAAAAGAACCAACACTTCTTCGACTTCAAACAATGTTTTTCAAAATCCACCATCTTTTGTTCATGCCAACAGAAACGCCACAACACAATCCAACGCAAATGTTACTTTAGACTGTGAGTCTGATGATTCCTGTTCTGCAGATCTGGTCTTATTAACCGATGTATGTCCAGGCAGCGATGGTTCATTTTCAGATTTGAGTGTAACTTACACAGTAGACAATCCAAATCCTGCACCCGGTGATGACATAATTTTTACGATTGACGTGACTAATCTGGGCTCTGGTGATAATACAAATGTGATCATACAAAGTCTTCTTCCTGATGGCTACACTTTTGTTAGTGCAAATCCTTCTGCAGGAACTTATGACAATAATACGGGCGCCTGGAATATAGGAGCGCTTGCAGATGGGGCATCTGAAACACTCACCATTACAGCTACAGTAAATCCTACCGGCAATTATGAATTTGATTTGAATATTAGCGGAGATGTAGGTGATAATAATTCTTCCAACAACTCAGCCTCTGCGTCTGTAAATGTTACTGCGCCACAGGTTACTCAAGATTTCGAATCCGGTGACCGCAATATAGATATCGCCAATTGCTGGGGCTTTGGTGGTTTCTCCATTAAAGATAACGACAAAATTAACGGAAGCTTTTCAGCAAGGTCTGGATCAATTAATACGACAAATGGTGCTTTTTGGTTAAAATCACCATGGATAGAACTGGAATCAGGCAATGTCAGTTTCGATATCAAACTTAATAACAATGACAATTCTCAGGATTATTATGTTGAGATATCATTCGTTCCTTTTGATGCGAACGATACATATTTTGAAGGTACGCCTTTCTCTACAGTATACACACATACCTTAACATCACCTTTTTCAACGCCTGAAACAGTAAGTTATGCTGTTCCAAATGCAATTGCCAACGATGGAAATCCTTATCGCGTAAGACTAAGTGTTTATAGCCAGTCTGCCAATATGAACAGAAGAGCTATTATAGACGACTGGTCTATTCCCGGTGTTGATGTATCAGACAGTGGAAATGGCTGTATCCCATCAGGAGTTAGCCTTCCGGACACAGATGGTGATGGTGTTGTAGATAGTAATGACCTGGACGATGACAACGATGGTATTCCTGACGCTATAGAAAACGCAACAGCCAAAAACGGAGGCGACACTGATAGTGATGGTATACCCGATAGTCTTGACTTAGACAGTGGTGGTGACGGTATCCTTGATATTGTTGAAAGCAATGACCCCAATACTATTAATGAAGACCCTGACGGTGATGGTCGTGTAAACGGCGCCGTGGGCGCTAACGGATTACTTGATGCTGCTGAGAACTCCGCTGATAGTGGTGTATTGGCAAACGACCCATTAGACACAGATGGCGATCTTACACCTGATTTCCAGGATGCCGACACAGACAACGATGGTATATCTGACCTTGTTGAAGGTGGAACAAGTCCGTTCTTCGATACGAATAACGACGGTGTTTTTGACACGCTAACAGACACAGATGGTGATGGGATTGCTGATACGGTAGATCCTGACAATAGTGGTACAGCTGTAGCTCTACCTGATACTGATAATGACGGTACACCAGACTACAGAGACCTGGATAGTGATAATGACGGTATTAATGATGTTGAAGAAGCAGGGCTTACAGATGCAGACGGCGATGCTCAGGTAGATACTTTTGGAACAATTGCCAACGGCGCTATGTTACCAGGTGATCCGTCAACCGGCACACCAAATTACCTTATTCCTCCATCAAATCCTGCAGACAGCCCATTGATTGGTGATCAGGATGCTAATGGAGATGGTGTTGCAGATGATGATACAGATACTGATGGCGACGGTATTCCCGACAGTATCGACGGCTTACCAAATAGCTTTGGTGATGCCCCTGTAGATTCAGATGGTGACGGTATTCCTGATAATACAGATCTTGATGATGATAATGACGGAATACCTGACGACATTGAAAATACTACGGCAACAAACGGTGGTGACAGCGATGGTGATGGCATACCCGATAGTCTTGATTTAGACAGCGACGGTGATGGCATTTTTGATGTTATAGAATCTAATGATGCCAATGCAATCGACAATGACAATGATGGTCGGGTAGATGGAGCAGTAGGTTCAAACGGTATTCCTGATGCTGTAGAGGATGCTCCGGATAGCGGTGAGTTAGAAAACAATCCTTCAGACAATGATACTGACGGTACACCTGATTTTCAGGACATTGATAGTGATAATGATGGAATTCTGGATACAACAGAAGGCAATACGGATGATGATGGAGATGGCGTTCCAAACCGTCTCGATCTGGATAGTGATAATGACGGTATTGCCGATCTTATCGAAACTGGAGGTACAGACTCCAACAATGATGGTCGTACAGATGATATTACAGATACTGATGGTGATGGCTATGCCGATGTTTACGATGCCGATAACGGTGGCGAGGCCTTAATTGACCTTGACTCTGATAATGATGGCATTCCAAACAGAGTAGACACAGATTCAGATAATGATGGTATTCCTGATGTTATAGAAGCACAATCTACAGAAGCTTATGTCGCACCAAGCGGAAACGATGCAGACAATGATGGCATAGACGATAGTTTTGATGCAGATTTTGATGCAAACAACGCCTTGATTGCTGAACCAGTAAATACTGATGAAGGCAATATGACAAGTTTCAATCCTGATGCTATACCTGACTACTTAGACACAGTTTCTGATGGCGATGGTATTTCAGATCAGGTTGAAAGTGGATTATCTGCAGACACCACCGGATCAGACTCAGACAACGATAGTCTGCTTGACGGCTATGACAATTACGATATTAATGAGGCGCCCGTGTCTCCAAATGGCGTAAATGCCGATAATGATGGTCAGACTGCGACAAACCCATTCACAACAGCCACCGGAAACTCAGAACCGGACTGGAGAGACAACGGAATTTCAATAGACGCAGTACTTACTTCCATATGTGATGGTGATGTGCCAAGAATGCAAATCGACATTCAGGCAACCGGTTTTGACCCTTCAGGAATGGATGCTCAAATCACATGGACAGCTGGCGCATTCGATACCAGCCTACCGGCTACTACTCCACCTAGCACCTTAGTGCCGGTTACAGTTCAAAATGTAACACTACCAACTGCTATGGAAGCATTTCCGGGAGCAGGCGTTTGGGTAGTAACCTTTGAAGTTCTATGGCCGGGTGCAGCTGTTGCAGAAGATGGCACGCCCGAAGACTGGCCGGGATGGGTATTTGATGATAACGGTTCAGGTGTCTGGGAAGCTAAAGAAGACGGCTATTCCGGTTACAGAGATGATGAAACCACAGTTGCTGTGGCTATTAATCCTGAAACAGAAGGTCCGGTCTCTTATCCACCTGCAACACCAACGTGTACAGGTCAACCAGGATCTACAATAGATACCGACGGAGATGGCGTAGCTGATATAGATGATCTGGATGACGATAACGACGGCATTCCTGATACCATAGAAAGTGCCACAGCTTTAAATGGTGGAGATACAGACGGCGATGGTATTCCTGACAGCCTTGACTTAGACAGTGATGGCGATGGCATATTTGATGTTGTGGAAAGCGGTGATCCTAATACTGCAAATGAAGATGCCAACGGCGATGGTCGTGTAGACGGCGCAGTTGGCGCAAACGGATTGCTGGATGCCGCTGAGACCACACCGGAAACTGGAGTATTAGCTAATAATCCTGTCGATACTGACAGTAAAGACACTCCGGATTATCAAGATATTGATGCTGACAATGATGGTATTTCTGATCTCGTTGAAGGCGGATCAGATCCTGCCCTGGACGCAGACAATAATGGTGTTATCGACGATCAGACCGACACAGATTTAGACGGCATTGCAGATAGTGTAGATGCAGATAATGGAGGAACGCCGGCCTCTACACCTGATACAGATGGAGACGGCAAAGCAGATTTCAGAGATCTGGACAGCGATAATGACGGCATTAACGATGTTGAAGAGAGCGGCTTAGCCGATAGCAATGGAGACGGACAAAAAGATAATCCGGACAGTTTACCTGATGGTAATATTCTTGCCGATGGTTCTACACTTCCTGATGAAGATAATAATGCCACACCGGACTTTAGACAACCACCTGTAAACCCTGCAGATAGTCCATTAACTTCTGAGGAAGATCTCGATGCTGACGGCATTGTAGATGACAATACAGATACTGATGGTGATGGTATTCCTGACATTATAGATGGTCAGCCTAATGATTTTGGTGATGCTTTCCAGGATACAGATGGAGACGGCATACCGGACTTTGAAGATATTGATTACGATAACGATGGTATTCCTGATACGGTTGAAGGTGACGGTGACGATGACAACGATGGCATTCCAAACCGACTCGACCTGGATTCTGATAATGATGGTATCCCGGACAACGTTGAAGCTCAAACGACACTTAATTATTTTGTGCCGGTTGGCAATGATACCAACAGAGATGGACTCGACGATGCCTATGACCCAAGTTGTGTGCCTTGTGGACCAATATTCGGGCAGACAATAACTGTTACAGACACCGACGGTGACGGTACGCCGGATTATCTGGATACAGATACAGACAATGATGGTATCCTTGATATCGATGAAGCTTATGATACCAGTTATTTTGATGTCAATTCTACAACTATAGGTGAAAACGGATTGTACGTTAGCACAAGTCAGGGTGATAACTACGATAATGTAGCCGGTATGGCATACCAATCCGGTAGTTTTATGTTGCTCGATACTGATACAGACACCAATGCCGATGGTAGTAATGCAGACCCTGCAAACAGCATAGACTTTGACTTTAGGGATGCTGATATTTGTATCAATATTGATATCAGGGTTTATTTAGCCGGCGCTTTGATAAACAATGGCGACGCAACAGGTAGTGCCGGTGAACCTTTAATGCGTGATAATTTGAGAAGTAGCCCATGGGCGGCAAACGCAGGAACTAACATTATACCAACTACTGAACCTTATACAGACCTGAGTGGTTTTACCCACGTTGGTAAAGGTGGTGGTGAGCAAGCCGCAGCTACAGCATTTGATGACCGAGGTCAGGATAGTGTTGTAGATTGGGTGTTCCTGGAGTTCAGAGACAAAAATGACAATACCAATGTACTAGAAACCAGGTCTGCTTTTGTACAACGAGATGGTGACGTGGTTGATGTTGATGGCGTTTCTTTATTGCAATTCTGTTCTTTGGATGTAGAATACTTTGTTGTTGTGAGACACCGAAACCATTTAGGCGTTATGACAGCTAATGCTGAAGACCTTAGGGCTGACAATTCTATAGATTTCAGCACTAGTGGGCACTAAAGATAAATAAAAGTTCTTTGAAATTCTTTGTTAATCGTATGTACAGCGATTTTTTATAGCGTGACGATTTGAAATGGTTCACGGATTTTTGATTTTTCAAAATCAAAATATCA